>DEQI01000019.1:3222-5804 GCA_002360295.1 Planococcaceae bacterium UBA3370 | reverse complement strand
GGAAATAGCACTCGATTCCATTTAGAAATCGGTGACAAATATTGCTCTAATGACAAAATTAGTTTTTTATAATATTCCGCACGCTCACCAAATTGTTTGAAGTATTGGGTGATAATATGTTCGTACGGTTCTCCCCATGTAAGACGTGAATAAATGACATTATTTACATGCTGATTCCACCGCCAATTATAAGTTGGCCACTGTAGCTGTGTTTGTTTTGGCAACGGAACAATTAAATTAATGACTCCCTCACAGCTTAATGAATGATAAAAATGCATATCTTCTCTTACACGTGAAATTAACGGTGGAAATAACTCACTTAACATAAAATGATCGCTATAATATTCAAACATTGTTAGTCTATTTGTCGTTTCATTTCGCCAATCTTGCAAAGCTTTTAAGGCTCGATGACTCGCTTCTGTTTCACCAAATGGCACTCCATAATTTCTCCCCCAATAGGCATACAATACATCGGACGTAGAAGATGGCTTTGTCTCACCGCGCTCAAGCATTTCCCATTTTAAACCTGCGTTATAAACAATATGTTCGACTTGAACATCTAATCTAGCATTTTTGAGTGCTTGCTGCAGGTTATCTGTAAACTGAATGTACAATTGCAAAAAATGTTTGGCATCACTTTTCTCAATTCCCACATCTTCTGGCCATAAAGAAATGCGTTTAATGATCGGTGTTTGCTGACAGGTTTTGACGATATAGTCGATCACAAGCTGTTGCAAATGATTTCCTTTTTTAAAAAAATGTTTATTTGTATTGGCATCGTCTTTTATAAACGGTTTATGATCATGCATTATATCTGCAGCTGCCCCTTTACGCGCTTGGCTACTGAAGCTATCCTTTTGAGCTGTGCACTTTGCAATAATATAACGCAAACTATGTCCACCTAAAGTTACATCCACAGCACGTTCAGTTAATAATGATTCGATTTTATTTTTTAATTCATCCCATAAAAAGAAGGTAAAAAAGAATTCATTGTGACCATTTTTCACACCCCAATCAATGAGTGCGCTTACAAATTCTGCATCGTTAATTGTTTCAAGTACATTGCCTCTACGATTAAAGAGCGGTTCATGGGTTATGACTCGATTCAATTTCTCATGAAGTGTACACTTTTCTATGCTCACTTCTGGCTTATTCATTTCTAAAGCAACAAGACCTAGAATTTGCTGCCAAAAGCCATACACTCCGTACAATAAAGCACGTGGATTTCTGCCAATAATAAAATAAGTTTGTTGCTTTTGAATAATGGTATAACGATCATTAGATAGACTAGCTATAAACTCTCTATCAAAAAACTGCTTATAGGAGGTCTCATCTATTAAGACGATTTTCCATTCTTCTTCCATTAGCTGCAACTCCGCCCATTGGGTAACGAATTCAATTTGGGCTTGTACATAGTGCTGTAATTCTCTCACTGCAAAAAGGATCGTTTGATGATGTTGTTGAAAGTAAATTTTCACTATACCTATCACCCTTTTCAAATAAAAAATATATGCTATTGGGAGTTGATTTCACATTGTGACAGCTCGTTTTGCTGGGGAGTCCGTTACCCTGCATTTGGAAGTTTATTACCCAAATAAAGAGGGTTACCCATTATAGGAATACCCTCCAACCCTATAAAGTGAATCTTCAATTAGTGGGGCTTTTCCCTCATCCCCCAATGCGATAAAGTAATGGACTTTTTTTGTTCACTCGAAGCATAGCCGGCAAGTGCAATTTCTAATGTTTTCAAACCATCCATTCCTGTAATAGAAGGTTCTCTATCCTGTTGTAAGCAGTGTATAAAATCGACAATTAATGCAAAATCAATGTCATTCCCGTAATAAACATGTTCTAGAGAACGATTATTTTTTCCATATAAACGGAAATGTTCATTAAACACATTCACTTTTCGAGAATCTTTCGTACCCATAACTTCAATCATAATATCTCCCCATGTCGGATACTGTGGAAATCGAGACCAGCTCGCATCATGGGAGGCAATGACACCGTTAGTAAATTGTAATGACATGAGGGCCGCATCATCTGTTTCTATATTAGTAAAATAACGTTCTGCAAATGCTGTAACTGTGTGCACTTCGTCTTGTAAATACCAGCGCATAATATCGACCATATGCACGGTATGATCGAGTAATGCACCACCACCAGATAGTTCATTTTCAATAAACCAGCCACCTGGATTTTGCCCTCGATTCGTCGTCCGAATCGCCACAATTTCCCCTAACTCCCCTGCATCAATTGCCTCCTTTAACTCACGGATGGGCTCACTAAAACGGACAGGATAGGCAATTTGCAATTTGACATGCTGTTCTTCGCAAACTTTGATCATTTCCATCGCATCTTCCAATGTCGTGGCAATCGGTTTTTCACATAAAATATGTTTTTTAGCATGTGCAGCTGCAACCGCCATTTCTTTATGCAGCACATTTTCACTGCATATTAAGACCGCACTCATATCCGTTTGTAAAAACTCGTCACGATTTTCATAAAACTGTACTCCATACTCCTTTGCTGCAGCCTTTCCACGAACAATGTCTGTATCATAAATGGCCGTTAACGTAACA
>DEQI01000019.1:0-3026 GCA_002360295.1 Planococcaceae bacterium UBA3370 | reverse complement strand
TACATTTTCTGCACTATCAAATTCGATTATTTGATGTGGACTACTAAATTCAAATTCTATACGCTCAGAGGATGAACTAGTATATTCAATATGCGCTATGACCTGATCACCAAACCTACAAAGGATAATACTATGCATCATCCCTTCTATTTCACGGTTAACATGATGCACATCGGTTATTTGCCCGAATAATTGACTTAATACTACTAAATCTCCGATACTTTCATTACTAGGGCCGCTTCGTCTAAAGCGTAGAACTCCGCATTTATCTTCCTGTACTGTTATGGCAGCATGAATACGTTCAAAAAATGGGTATGCTACTAAATCGAAATATACTTGATCACCACTTTTGGAATGTTTATTAAATGGCATTATTTTATTTATTGCTACGATTTCATTATTAGTTGTAATAGCAATATCACTATTTTTCTGTGAAATACTATCGATGATTTGCGTCGTACACAACGAATGGCCCATTTTCACTTTATCTATAGCTGGTACAACAATTGTCGTCATTCGAAAACACCACCCTTTATAAGCGTACTTCTTTTCCTGTACTAGCTGATTCATAAATTGCACAAAGCATTTTCATAATTTCTACGCCATCCTCTACCGGGGCAATACATTCAGTTCTATTTAAACAACAATCTACAAAATGATTGATTTCATTTTGGAAAGCACCTTTAAAATCAAAGCCCAGCTGATCAATTTGTGGTGTGACATTGACAATTGTATTAAGCTTTTCTGTTACTATTGAAAGCTCTGGTTCTATCTCTACACCGCCCTTTTCACCGTATAGCTTCACTGCTATTTCATCTTTTTTCGCTTGCAATGTAAAGCTGACATCAACAAAAAGTGATGCACCATTGTCAAATCGGATTAAAGCATTCGCTAAATCCTCTACATCATTATGTGTAGCATCGTAATCAGCAGCCTTGTAAAAGGATAAATTTTCGATATGGCTCCGATTTCCCAACCGGTTATACGTATTACCAATGACACTGACAGGTTTTGGTTTGCCCATTAAATACCAACAAATATCTACCATATGGACACCTAAATCCATTAGCGGTCCACCACCCGATTTTGCCTGATCACTAAACCAGCCACCCGGATTCCCTAAACGGCGTAAGCACGTAGCTTTCGCATAGTAAAACTCTCCAAACTCATTTGCGTCAATAAATTTTTGTAATACTTTTATATTAGATGCATGACGACGTACATATCCTACCTGTAAAAGCTTGCCTGTTCTTTTGACAGCTACTTCTACTGCGAGCGCTTCCTGAACAGTCGTACTGAGTGGCTTTTCAATTAAAACATGCTTTCCAGCCTCCAGCGCTTTTATCGCAATGTCAGCATGTGAATGATTCCATGTACAAATACTAACGGCATCGATTTCTTGATTATTTAATAGTGCTTCGTAGTCCGAATATAAATACGGAACATGATAGGTTTCTCCGACATTTTTCAGTCGCTCCTTATTCTGATCACAGATGGCTATAAGTTCGACATCTTTATTCGCTACATACGGTTTAATATGGAATTCTGAAATGGACCCTCCACCTATAACCCCTACTTTTAACATCATTGTCTACCCCTTTATGTTTCATAAATAAATAGCTTTGTTAACTCTTGTGGATTCGTCCATATATTGTTGTAAACCTGTTCAGCATTTTCAATGGATTCAATACTTGAAATAAACGGGGCAACATCAATTCTCTTCTTTTCAAGAAGGCGAATAAACTGTTGTAAATTTCTCCCCTCTGTCCAACGAACATACTCATATGGATAATCCACCGCTTGCTGTTCAAATAATGGGTCATAACGACCAGGACCCCCTGCTCTAGAAATAGTGATGGTCGCTTCTTTTTGAAACAGCTCTTCTCGTTCAAAATCAGGCTCAACATCTCCTACGATCACAACTTTCCCTTGTTTACGAATCCACGATAAACTACGGCTTGTTGTGTCTGAATGCTTGCCGCCTGCACAAAGAAGAACGGCATCAACACCATATCCATTTGTCGTTTTGTGTATGGCTTGTTCAAAATGATTTATATTGGCGCATGCTTGTATGCCATTATGACCGTCAATCATTGCTACACGCTCTGGTAATTGATCATAAGCAATGACATCATAGGCAGCTGCGTTACAAATTTTTGCAATCATTTGGCCTAGTACACCTAGCCCGACAATTGCCACGGTTTCTCCAAATTGAAGTTGCGCCTTGCGAATGGCATGAATGGCAATTGTTCCATGTGCTGCAAATGCTGCATATTGCATCGGTATATGTGCAGGCACTTTGGCAATGAGCGTTTTAGGCACATGTAAAAAGCTAGAATGACTAACATATGGCGCCCCGTAGCACGCTACAATATCACCTACTTGGATATTTTCTACCTGTTCTCCTACTTCAATTACTTCACCGACAGCACTATATCCAAGTCGTAATGATTGATTGATACTTGCTTTCAGTAAGAGCATCTCAGTACCGGGTGAAATAGCGGTGTACTTCGTTTTAACGAGTACATAAGCAGCTGCACACGCAGGGATTGGCTGTGCTACGACTTCTATTTTCCCGTCTTTTGCTATAATGGACTTCATCATTATGCTTCTTTCCATTTCGATAAGTTTTTTTGTACAAATAGATCATCATTTAAATGCGGATAATCATGATACACACGTGTAATTTCCTCTGCTTGATTTGGGCTTAACCTTTCATGGTCCATCAAGCACCAATTTCCTTGTAGTAATCCCTGTCTAGTAAGGACTTCATTAATACCGGCAATACTCCCTTGAAAGTCATGCTGTGGATCAAAAAATGCGGCATTTGCATCGGTTATTTCGGCAGCCAGTGTGAATAGCTCTGCAGGAACATGCTCTTGACTACGTACTTTCTTCAATTGTTGGAAATAGTCAACTGCCGTTTTAACCCACACAGACCAATGACCCAGTAAACCACCTACAATTTGTTTTTCTATTATTTTCTCATTTACAGGCACACGATAAGTCGTCAATAAATCAAGGAC
>DEQI01000134.1 GCA_002360295.1 Planococcaceae bacterium UBA3370 | reverse complement strand
TTCCTTAATAATTTGCTTTTGCTGCTGTTGTTCTTTCAAATCTCGCTCCGGTCGTGTAAGTTCCATCAACTCTTTATCTAAATTCATCCCACTCACCCCCTAGCAATATGCGTAGTGCTTTCAATCCGCGTTCTGTATTGTTTTTTACTTTTGACTCACTCCACTGTAGAATATGTGCGGTTTCTTTGATGGAAAAACCTTCTATTTTGCTTAATACAATAGCTTCACGGTATTCAAATTTCAGGTTTCCTAGTGCTTCATAAAGTACGTATGCTGTGGACTGTTTATCTAGCCAAATTTCAGGCGTATATGTATGATCAATTTTTTCATTATGCGCTAAAAACGGGACAAATTTCAGTAATTTCTTGCGCCGAAAAAAATCGTATACCGTATTGCGCGCAATCGTGATGAGCCATGTTTTTACCTGTGCATTACCACGGTAATTTGGTGTTTTTAATGCTTTCATAAAAGTCTCTTGTGTTAAATCTTCTGCTGTTTCTTTATGACCGACAAGAAAATTAATAAAATGAAACACTGCTTCGTCATGTTCATCAAAATACTGCTCAAATTGAAACACTCCACCACCTCCTTTCTAAGTTAGACGGATTACTTTTTATTTTGACTCACTTATCTTTTTAAAACTTCCCCTACTTATTACAATTTCTCACTCAATTTCTATTCAAAAAAAGTTCTCCCTTATGTACGGTGAGAACATTCAAAAGTGGTTATAGAATTTTTCTTAGCTCTTGATTGTAAATGGCTCTATAAGACTGAGGAAAATAATTATAGATTTAACTTTTCCCACTAGTAAAAAGTTTCTCTTTAATTATCTATAAGCTCAACAAGTTTATTATAAAAGCGTAAATCATGCGTAACATAATTTGAATCACTAAAGTCAGCGCTTATTATAACTTCACTTGTATCTTCATTTATTTGCAACATAAAAAATATTCTTAAATCATAACTCATTGTATAATTTGTATTATCTAAAGTAACATAATAATAACGTCGATCCGCCATTGATTTACTTGTTTTCTTTACTTTTGTAGTAGCCAATATATCTATGAGCTCTTTTACTTCTGATTCTGATAACCTTCTCCCTCCATCTTCCTTTCTATACCTATAAGCAATAGTTCCTGAGGTAATACTTTCTACTAAAAAAGGCTTACCTTCTTCGAAATAAGTAGAATTTTCAGCCACTTCTATAAGTGTAGTATCTTTAGAAAACTTCAGAGAGGAAATCTGCGTTATTAGAAATAAAACGATAACAATGAAGATACTGATAATCCAGACTTTTTTTATGATCATAATTCCCCCTTCTATTAATAGATTATAGGATACCAAAGCTAGAAACCTACACTTTTGAACAATGAATGATCAAAAGAGTAGGTTTCTTTTTATAGAAGTTTATTTTCTTTATGGTACTTCATGTTATTTTAATCGACAATGAACAACCATAGAAATACTATCTTTTGTAAAAGCTTCTTTCTTCCAGGAACCGTATAAATTTACAAGTTCAAAATCATGCGAATCTAATATTCGATTTAGCTCCATTGGAAATACATAGCGAAGTGAAATGGAATCTCTTGTGGTTTGAATTATTTGATCATTTTTCCAAATCTCTGTCTCTGTGACACAATATAAAATTTGCGTGTCATGGTTGTAATTTTCAAAGTGCTTTTCGAATACAGTTTGACAATTATCATTTACATATGATTCCTCATATTCCTCGTCGACTGATAATTCAGCCATATTAGGATTTCGTGTATCAAATATAAATTGCCCATTCGGTAGTAAATGTTTTTTTACTGAGTTTAATAATGCATCTTGGCTCTCATTTGTTAAAAAATGTTGAAATGAATTTCCTGTCATAAAAATCAGTGGCGATTTATAAGCTAAATCTAATTCCGTACAATCTTGTTGTTCAAAAACAATATTTAATTGTTCATGTACGGCTTTTTGCTTAGCTCTATTTAGCATACCACCATGTAAATCTACCCCCACCATTTGGAACCCGCTTTTCGCCATGGGAATTGTTAATCTACCCGTACCACAAGCAAGCTCAATGATTGGTTGTTTAATTCCACTTGCATTTTCCATTATATAGAGTAAATCTTCTTTATAGTCACCGTACATTTCATCATATTTCTTAGGGTTTTCATATTTTTCTAAATTATCTTCAAACATTGCTTTCATTCATTTGCTCCTCCTTGAATATAGAAGCAAAATAGTATTGTTCTTTTATTTTGCTTCATCTGCACATAGTTGATAAAAAATAGCTGTATTTTTCATTTGTTTCAAGCCTCCTAAATCGATTTCTGAATTATATCACAAATCAATAATTTCTAAAATATAATATTTTCAATTAATTCCAGTAGCTTTATCTGTACTTTAACAGTTGAAAATGGGTAGAACTAAACCCACTACACTAAATCGTCTTTTCTAAAGGATTTCCGAAAAATATGTCGAATGAATTCAAAAAAGGCAAAGGAGGGATATTATTGAATTATTCATTAATTTTATATATTTCAATTTGTTTCATGCAATTAATTATCTTAACAAATGTTACATTATTAAATAATGAGTGGGATGGGATCATGATGTGGTTTTGTACAGCCATTTTTATATTCTCATCTACAATTTATGGATTAAGTAGGCAAAATAAAAAGAATACTTCAAGGGATTAATCATTTTCAGGAGGATTTTAAATTGAAGCTCTTTATTTGGCAGTTAAATGAAAAAGAAAAATTTTCACGTAAGTTATTGTTAGAACCTTTTGTACTTCTTTTCCTTTATTTAGTTCTGTTTTTTAGCAACCTCATTTTTTCTACAAAAATATGGATTGCTGCACTTGCAACCATTGTTGTACTAATTGACTTATTTATAAGCTATAGAAAGCAAGCAAAATAAAAGAGAATCACTTGTAACCGAGTGATTCTTTTTCCAACTACTCTACCTCTCTTTTATCTAAAATCATTATATAATCTATATTCATTCGATCATTATAAAATGTAACTCCATTAACAGAATGTTCCGGATAGATTTCATTCCCTAATTCATCTGTTGATAACCACCCAAAATAAATAGAAGGATCATTGTAAAATCGGCTAAAAAATGAGTATGAGTCAGGTTGTTGCACCCTTTTATATACATCCCAAAATGTGACCCAATCCGCCGGAATTTGCATTACACCATACGATTTCTCTTGTAAGGATACCGTCGTTTGCATTTGCACTTTTGGGTCATACTGATGGATATTATCAGAAATTCTATAACTTCTATCCTTTAATAAATAAAAATCTATAGCAGCCAGTTTATCAGTAGGGTTCATATTCCACATTAAATAAAAGGTTGAAGGATCCTTTTCATCAATTTTCCATACTCTTGGATATCCATTAGAGTAGATTACTGCGACTTTCCATTGACCATGCTTCCATACCCAATGACTTAAACCATAATTTCCTTTGGATGAAATAAACGGTACTAGTATATGCCGATCATCTACAGAGAGCTTATCTTGAACAGTTTGAGCTAATGCCTCTGGATAGACATGATTAATCTCTTTAACTATTTGATCATTTGTTAGAAATTCGGAAGGTTTCGAAAAATATAGTTTGTAAACTATGAATAAGGAAAGTAAAACAATGATAGGAATACTCCATGCTATTAATTTCTTATTCTTCATTTATTATCCCCCTCCTCAAATACCGAATCGTCAAAACGATAATATAGTTGATGTTTGTCAGACGTTATTAATAATCCTTTTCCATCATTTTCTACGTAAATAATCGTTGCAATTCCACTTCCCCATTTAGGTAACGTGTTAATTAATAAATATGGAAAGCGTTCTTTTTTTTGTTCACGTATGGCCAAATACCACTCATCACTATCAATAGGTGTCTCTTTCATAATATGGAGTTGATCTTGTAACATTTCTTTATTTAAAGTCACATTGCTTCCAGATGAATGTGAAGAAATAACCGAAGCATTTTCTACGTTGGCAATGTAAGTCGTTGGCTCATTAGAAGGATATAAAACGAAATGAATCGGAATCATCACTAGTGAACAACTAAGGAATATATAATTACCCAGAAAACCAATCCATGCAAATGAACGATAGAGCTGCCATTTGTCAGCATCTTTTCTCTTAAAGAAATACAATAACCATACACCAAGAGGTAGAATAGCTATATTTATAATTTTTCCAAACATAACCCATTTAATTGAAAACGATAATAGTCCAATGATGACTACCATTAATACTTTCCATACTTTTGGCTTTACAAGCTTTTTTTTATAAGACCGTAATACCAATAGCCCAATTACAATCCACCCTATTACACTAATTAACACATGTATATCAAAATAATTAACCAAATTTTATCACCTCTTTCTTTTATTAAAACAAACTCTCAAAATAGTATCTATAGTTTGGTAAAATGAAACTACTGTCTTACTTGAAAGAAGGAAAATTGATGATTAAACAAGTCATTCCGATTATTTATGTCTTTATTATTGCGTTAATAGGTGGTTTTTTATTTGAAATATGTTCAATACCGATACCCTGGATGCTCGGACCACTATTTAGTGTACTTGCTGCACAGTTTTTTATCCGTGCGCCTTTAAAATGGCCTTTATCAATTCGTAACATTGGTTTAGTTATTCTCGGGCTGACAGTTGGGCAAAACTTTTCACTCTCGATATTACATACGATAACGAATATAGTTTGGTATATGCTATTTTTTAACATTAT
>DEQI01000083.1:2672-6280 GCA_002360295.1 Planococcaceae bacterium UBA3370 | reverse complement strand
AAAGAAGAAATACTAAAGGGAATTAACCTTTCTTTGAAGCAAGGGGAAATCACAGCATTAGTTGGGGCATCTGGGTCTGGGAAAAGTACGCTACTGACAATTGCAGCAGGGCTTCAACCTGCCTCAGAGGGCGAAATATACTTTAATGGACAAAACATTAGTACATTCAATCAAGAACAAATTCGAAAAATCCGTGCAAGTGAATTTGGCTTCGTCTTTCAATTTGCACATCTTGTACCGTTTTTGACAGTTGAAGAACAATTACTGCTGATGCTGAATGTGTCAGAATCTAAAATGACGAAACAAGAGCAGAAAAAAGAAGTAGACAACATTTTGAAGTTAGTAGAAATGGATCACCGAAAAGATGCTTATCCGTCTTCCTTATCAGGTGGGGAAAAACAAAGGGTGGCCATTGCACGTGCCATTATTCATAGACCTAAAGTTCTTTTCGCGGATGAACCAACTGCCAGCTTAGACTCCAAAAGATCTAAAGATGTGATGACATTAATTCGAGACTTAACAAAAACATTGAACATCACGACATTGATGGTTACTCACGATGAGGAAATGCTTGCTTATGTAGATAATATTATTAAAATGAGCGATGGTCTCATTTTACAAAATGGCAAATTGAAAGAGCATAAGGAACCCACATATAATTAGACGACTTTATAGTACCCAGTAATAGTATGCTGGGTTTTTTTCTTATTTTACAGAAAATAAATGATGAAAATGAAGCATTTGTATATGATAAAGTTAAGATGAAATGATGACTGGTTATAGGAGTAAAGATGATGACGAACATATTAATTGTCGATGATGATAAGAATATTTTAAAGCTTGTTCATATTCATTTATCTGAGCAAGGCTATACCGTATTCCAAGCAACAGATGGAATTGAAGCGTTAGGGGTATTAAAAAAGGAAAGATGCCATTTAGCAGTCGTTGATGTGATGATGCCCTTTATGGACGGCTATTCACTAACGAAAGAGATTCGCAAACAATATAATATCCCCATCATTCTTTTAACATCTAAAAGCCAAATAGAGGATAAAGAGCAAGGTTTCCAGGCAGGAACGGACGATTATCTAGTGAAACCGTTTGAACCAAAGGAATTAATCTTCCGCATAAAAGCCCTGCTACGTCGGTATGATCATCAACCGGATGAGTCTGTTATACGTATCGGTAATACATCTATTAATAAAAAAAGCTATGAAGTTCAGATAGGGGATCGCACTATCCTGTTGCCGTTAAAGGAATTTGAGCTTTTATATTTTTTAATGGTGAATCCTATGCAAGTGTTTTCGAGAGATCATCTCATCGAGCAGATTTGGGGACTGGATTATGAAGGCGATGAGCGAACGGTAGATGTGCATATCAAACGGTTGAGAGAACGTTTTTCTAAGTTGACAGATGATTTCCAAATAAAAACAGTGCGCGGTGTTGGCTATTCATTGGAGGCGCGCGGATGAAATCGCTTTATACAAAATTCATTGTTATTACGATTGGCATTATGGTTTTAAGTAGTATCTTTGCTTTCTTAATATCAAATACGTATTATCAACAAAAGCTAAAACCGTATAACGATCAAAAAATCACTAAAATAGCAAAATCCATTGCCTTGTATACAGATGGGCATCCCTCTATTGATTTAAAAGAGTACTTAGAGAATATTGCTTCCATTGGTTATCAAATTTACCTTGTAGATAGTGAGGGAGATGAAACTTTTTTTGGTGCGCCATTTAGAGATGAAAGTCTTTCTGCTTCCACAAAAGAATATGTGTTAAATGGGAATGTTTTCCATGGTATTCTTCACTTTCCGCAAGAAACGTTTGTAACGGGCTTTTTTGCCAATGAATTAAAAAATACAATTGGTGTCCCGCTAGTTCATGATGGCAAAAACTATGCTATTTTTCTTCGTCCAGATATAAAACTTCTTTTTAATGAGATGCATTTTTTATTTGCATGGTTGTTGGCAGTAACGATTGTATTGAGTATTGTCATGGTCGTTTTGGCTACCAAATATTTAGTTAAACCGATTTCGAAATTAACCGCAGCAACAACATCATTATCCAATGGAGATTTCAATGTAGAGCTTGATAGTACCCGTCACGATGAGCTAGGGGAACTGTCCAATAGTTTTTTACGTATGGCTAGAAAATTAGAGCAAACGGATGATATACGAAAAGAGTTCATCTCAAATATTTCGCATGATATTCAATCGCCACTGTCTAATATTAAAGGGTATACGAACTTATTAGAAAAAGAGTCCATAACTGAAGAACAAAGAAGTCATTACATTTCCATAATTAATGATGAAATAAAACGATTGTCCACTTTAACGAAACAGCTATTACTTCTTGCTTCTTTAGATCGTAATGATGAAATGATGAAAAAAAGAAAGTTCAATGTAAGTGAACAAATAAAGGATTTAGTCCGAAACTATCAATGGTTAATAAGTGAAAAGGGCATCATGCTTAGCTACTCCTTGCCCGATACGGAAATCATCGGGGATCCTTCTTTACTTCATACGGTGTGGGATAACTTATTAACAAATGCAATAAAATATAATAAATCGGACGGTACTATAGAAATAGTAATGGAAGAGCGTGAAAATTCCGTAGTAGTTATCTTCCAAGATACAGGTATCGGTTTAAAAGAAACAGAAATTGAAAGGATTTTTGATCGTTTTTATCGAGCAGATGCGGCACGCACAAGAACAATTGAAGGAACGGGACTTGGACTGTCTATTGTGTGGACTATTGTTCAATTGCATAATGGACAGATTACTGTGAATAGTCAAGAGCAAGAAGGTACGACTATTATTGTAGAACTTCCAAAATAATTTTCGACATAGAAAAAAGAGTGTCAGTCACTTATGACCGAGGCAAATCGGACGTAGGTGGATTTTTTTGTAAAGTTTTATTCATCCTCCGTTCATATTCATACGGTAAATTATAGAAGTACTCATGCACGTATAAATAAAATTCGATGGAGGTTTTATAGTGAATAAAAATAGTCAGCTATTGTTACGGTTTGCTAGTCTTTTCGGATTGATTGGGGCCATACTAGGGGCACATATGGCAGGTTCAGGCTCTTATGCATTTCGTCCAGTTCATGCACATATACTAGTAGTAGGGTGGTTAAGCCTCTTTGCATGGGCAGTTTACTATAAGGTTTTTCAAACATCTCAAACAGTATTAACAAGAATACACGTTTGGAGCGCTATTATCGGTTCTTCGGGACTAACAATTGGTATGTGGTTATACATGGTTAGACCATTCGATCTTCCTGAAGGATTTACACTTGTCCTATATATTGGTGGCGGATTTGCCTTACTTGTAAGCTTCGTTGCCTTCTTTTTACTCACTCTATACTATAAAGAAGAAAATTAATGAATGGATTACGAAAAGCCGGTTTCATTTAAGGAATCGGCTTTTTTTTAACCCTATTGGTCTAATATTTAGTTCATTCTAATGGTGACGCTTTTCGTAAAATGAAAATTTTCATTAGAATAGTCATTAATTGACGGAAAAATGGTATTACACTACAATGAGTAGTGTAAGGAGGGACAGGCTTGAGAATTGGGAAGTTTAAAATAAATGAAA
>DEQI01000083.1:0-2591 GCA_002360295.1 Planococcaceae bacterium UBA3370 | reverse complement strand
ATGACCATCAAAGAGGTTCAACAAGTTTTGGACCGTGAAAATGTGAAGAGTTTCAACACCGTTATGACCGTCATGAATCGACTAGTTGATAAAGGGATTCTTCAAAAGAAGGCAGCTGGAAGAGCCTATTTATATACACCAGTTCAGTCAAGAATTGAATTTTTGAACACACAGTCAAAAGAAATGACAAATGAACTGATGGACGAATTTGGGAATGTAGTTGTAAGTCATATGTTAGATGCACTGGAAGACGCAGACGATGATCTTGTAGCAAAATTGGAGCACAAAATCAAAGAATTGAAAAAGGGTATGTAACATATGACAAAGCGCCGATCATCTCTTATTTTTATTTTGTCTCTTGTCATTTCAAGTACGATATTGTTTCAGATGGAGCTATACGTTATTTCATTGATTGCAGGCTGGAATGTGAAATTTAATCTCGTTGTCGTATGTCACAGCTGGTTAAAATCATTTGGTTTATCATCTCTTCAATATGTACTGGATGCACTTGTCATCTATACTGTGTTATGGTCTCTTTGGAAAATAGGTGTGCAGTGGATTCAAACGATAAAAATGAAAAAGCGATTCCAGCAATACAAAGAGAATCAACTTACTATTGAAATAAGCCAAACATTCGGAAATGGCAAAGAAGAAATAGTCGTTCTTTCACATCCGACCCCAATGGCATTTACGATGGGTTTTGTCAGTCCAAAAATCATCATCACAACGGGTTTAATCCATTTTTTAAATAACGATGAACTAAAAGCAGTTATTGCCCATGAAATGTACCATAAAGAAAATCGTGATCCTTTAAAAGTGTTTTTACTTTCACTGAGCTCGTCTGTCATGTGGTATATTCCGATACAGAAATGGTTTCATTTTAAATATAGAGTGATTCAGGAAATATTAGCAGATGACTTTGCTATTAAAAAACAGGAAACTTCTGTGAACTTAGGTAGTGCACTTTTGAAAATGTTGAAAGTAGGAAGACATGAGAAAATGCCTTTTACTTATGTTTCGTTTGCTGATACCTCTGTAAATTACCGTATTGAATATTTACTGAATCCAATAAAGGAAGTGCAATTGGAGCTTCCATTAAAAGTTGCATTCGTATCTGGTACTATTTTTAGTTTAATATGCGGACTTTTTATTTACGCGCTTGCGTAAATTTTTTACACTATTACACTACATAATGTAGTTTTGAGTAGGGAGTGTTGAATTTGCCAAAGAAGATATTTTGGTTCATTGCCATTTTGGCTGTATGTATTTTAGGCATTATTGTGTTAAAGGATGCAAAGCAAGAAGAGGTTAGTATTGATTATGAAAATCAACCGTTTTTAGGGGAAGAGACAGCGCCTGTTGAGATTATAGAGTTTGGTGACTATAAATGCCCACATTGTAAAGAGTTTAATGATAATGTTTTCCCATTCATTAATGAAGAATTAGTGAAAACAGGAAAAGCTAAGTTTTACTTTATGAATTTTTCATTTATTAGTCCGGATTCCACAACGTCTGCGCAGTTTGCAGAAACTGTCTATAAAGAGTTAGGTAATGAGAAGTTTTGGGAATTCCATCATTTATTGTTCGCCAATCAAGTGACAGAAGCTGGAGAAATGAATGTATTTACTGATGAATTTTTAGAGGCTATTCTAGCTGAAATGGCAACTCCCGAAGAAACGAAACAAGTGATGCTCGCTTACAGTGAAGGAAAAGGGAATGCAGCATTGAAAAAAGATTTATCTACAGTGAAGAATTTAGGTATTACATCAACACCATCCATCTATATTAATGGGAAGCCATTTACTGGTGCGAGTATGAATGACTTTATGGAAATGGTAGAAGAGGCGAGTACGAATGGTAAATAAACCTCTTTTGTTCGCATGGGTGACAGCCATTATTGCAATGGGAGGAAGCTTATTTTTTAGTGAGTGGATGGGTTTTATACCTTGTACACTTTGCTGGTATCAACGGATACTCATGTATCCACTTGCCGTATTTCTTGGAATAGCATTTTACCGCAATGATCAAGACATTTATAAGTATGTTTTACCAATGTCCATCATTGGCATGCTCGTATCTAGTTATCATTATGCGTTGCAAAAAATCCCCGCATTACATGAATTCGCTACATGTACAAGTGGGGTTCCTTGCTCAGGTCAATATATTAATTGGTTCGGCTTTGTGACCATTCCATTTTTAGCTTTAATCGCATTTACCATTATTACGATTATGATGCTCTTCATGTGGAAAAGAAAGTAAGCAGATATTGGAGTCTAGCGTACATATAAAAAATAAATAGTGGGCTTTAGCGACCTTTGAATACGGAATTAGTCAGAGGTCGTTTTTTCATTCATTTTTTATCGTTTTTTCAATTTCATGCAAGCGGTTATTTATATCCTCCAACCTTTTTTGTAAAATAAGCGTATTTTGTGTTTCAATTTCTATTTTTTCTTGTGCACGCTTTTCACTTCGTTTATATGCTTTATAAATCATTAAAATCAATATCAATAGTACAGGCGTTACTGCTAAACCTAACGTTATAATAGTAGCTATTAAGTCTACTATAGTAAATTTTGTTACTCCCATATTCC
>DEQI01000174.1:2173-7025 GCA_002360295.1 Planococcaceae bacterium UBA3370 | reverse complement strand
TTAGACGTATCGTTGAATGAGATTGATTCCCAAACTTGAGCACGTGATTTCGGTAAACGTACTGTATCTGCGTTTACTTCTTTTGAATAAATGCCTTGGAACTTTTGTGAAATATATAATGGCGCAATATAAGCATTATCAAATACTAATGCTTGCTCTAGCTCTTTATACTTTTCTTTAGCAGCATCCCCAGTTAATGTACTAGCTTCATCAATTAACTTGTCAATAGTAGCATCCGCAATGACACTAGAGGCACCATCTGATTTAAATAACCCGCGTACCGCATAGTCCGGGTTCCCTGTTACAGTAGTCCATCCAGAAAGTGCTACATCATAGTTTCCCGCATCTTTTTGAGCGGAGAATGAACCGTAATCAGGTTGGATATTTAGTTTTACATCAAAGCCATTTTTCACTAATTGGTCACGCACAATGTTCATATCTTGCTCTTGTGATGCCATACCTAGCACTTCAATAACTGGCTTTGCACTAGCTTCTGACTGATCTCCTTTACTTTCGACGTCAGATTTTGTTTCCACACAGCCAGCTAACGCAACAGCAGCAACTGTTGCAGTTGACGCTAGTGTAAATAATTTTTTGTTCATCTTTTTTGTTCCTCCAAATAATCAATTTAGTTTGTTTTTGGATCGAGTGCATCACGTAATCCATCACCGAAAAAGTTGAATGATAAGACGAGTAACATAATACATAACCCTGGGAAAATCGCTACGTAAGAATGTGTTTCTAAATACGTACTACCTACTTTTAAAATATTGCCCCACTCTGGAATATGTGGTTCAATACCAAGTCCAAGGAAGCTTAAACTACTTGTTGATATGACCGCACCACCTATTGTTAATGTCGCTTTAACAATCATTGGAGCGAGCGAATTCGGTACGATATGCTTGAATATAATGGACGCATCTGATGCACCAAGAGCCCTTGCCGATTCAACAAATTCGTAATTGGCAATTTGCATTACATTGGCACGCATCGTTCGTGCATACGTGGGGATAGCCCCTACACTTAATGCGATAATTAAATTCACCGTATTAGCCCCAAATGCTGCAATAATGGCGATAGCTAGTAATATACCAGGTATCGCATAGAGTACATCTAGTAAACGCATAATGATATTATCCGTATTTTTTCCGTAATAGCCTAAAATTGCCCCAAGTGCCCCACCTATGACAGCCGGTATTATAGTAGAACAAAAACCAACAATTAATGAAATTTGAGCACCAAATACAATTCTTGAAAATAAATCTCTTCCGAAATTATCAGTCCCAAGCGGATATTCTAGTGTGGGTGTTTGCAGTAGTGCACTGTAATTATTTTCTACTGCAAAATCATAATCAAACGTCCATGAACTAACGACAGATAATGAAAACATAAAAATAATAAAGAACATACCGAATACAGCCATCGTATTACGCAAAATTTTATTCCATATTTTTTGCCATTTCTCAACTGCCGAAGGGTCCGTATTACGTGCTTTCTTAATGAGCGTATAACCGAGCAATAAGGAGAATATATTTCCTGTTAATGCTGGTAAAAGTAGTACAACTCCTAGCGGTATCATCCATTTAGGCGCATAGCTAGCTGTTACATAACGAGCAACAAGTACCGCCATGATCGCATATAGGACAGCTAATGCTATAAATGCACCCATCGCTAATAAAAATGTATCGACTACATACGGTTTAAATATATTTAATGCTGAGATGAGAATAATAAAAATTTGAGTAATGAACGCGTAACTTGCAAATGTATATTCTGCCGTTTTATTTTTTGTCGCTAGCATAAAGCCAAATCCTGCAGCAAATACATTCCCAACGACTACTGTTAACATTAGAGGATAACCAAGTAGTCGAGTTCGTCTACTAATCTCTTGTTCTTTTGCTAAATCTTTTTTGATGAAAAGTGATACAAACCATACATACAAAGTGGTTCCTGCATACAGAGCAAAGAACCCAAGTACATAAGGACGCCAAATCCCTTCAGCAAAATCAAAGCTATAAAGTAAAAACAGCACTGAAAAAATCGCAGAAAAGACAATAGTAAACTGTGCATTGACATATTCTTGTGTTATTTTCATAAGCAGCTTTACATTCGATATGAATTTCACAATATACCCTCTCCTATGATTTTTTCATTTTTGAACGAATGCGTGGGTCAAAGAAAGCGTACAACACATCGATCACCATATTCACAATTGAAATAGTGATGGCAATGTATACGACCCCACCTAAAATAGCAGGAATATCCGGAATGAATTGTTTATCTACAATATAGCTTCCGATCCCACTAATATTAAATACTTTTTCTGTTACAGAAGCACCGCCAAGCATACCGCCAAATAATAAGCCAATAACTGTAATGATGGGTATCATGGCATTGCGAATAGCGTGATTTGTAATGACTTTTCGTTCACTTAATCCCTTCGCTTTTGCGGTGATTATATAATCCTCGTGTATGACTTCAAGCATACTCGACCGTGTCATTCGTGCAATAGAAGCAGTAATCGAAGTACCTAAAACGATAACCGGCATCACAATGGATAACCAATTGCCCGGATTATAGGTTGCAGGGAACCATTGTAGTTTTAATGAAAACGTTAAAATAAAAATCAACCCTTGCCAAAAGCTTGGAATTGATAAACCGATTAGAGCGATTAACATAAACGCATAATCTAAAAATGAATTTGGACGTACTGCTGAGATAATCCCAACAGGAATGGCAATTGCTACCGCCATTAATAATGAACATAGCGCAATTTCTAGAGTGATAGGAAATTTATTGAGTATGCTCTGTGTAATATCTTCTTTACCAGCAAATGAATTTCCTAAATCAAATGTAAAAAGCCCCGTTAATGAATGCCAAAGCTGTACGAGATAAGGCTGATCAAGCCCATAAATCTGATTAAAATTAGCTATTTGCTCTGGAGTTGCTTCAACCCCTAGCAAGTTACGCGCCGGATCAAATGGTGAAAAGTACAAAATAGTAAATACTAATGTCGCAACCCCAACAATAACAAACGCACTTTGGAATAAACGTTCAACGATAAATTGAATAAAAGGATTACTACATAAAATGAGTAATAGATACATCAAAATCCCTGGTATAAACGACACGGCTAAGAAAACTGGATTTGTTAGCCATTCGCTAAAGTAATTTTTATATGTTTGTTTAGCTATCCCCTCATTTAATAGTACTTTTTCTACTTCTCTATTTAACTTTTGATTTGTTAATTGTTTTACTGTAGTGTTTACTTGCTGTTCACTCACTGATTTATTAAAAAAAGCAGCTTTTGTTAGTTCTTGTTGTTTAAATTCTGCTTCCCATGCTTGCCATTTTCCTTCTGAAATGAACTGTTGCTTTGTTTTTGCAAAAAGTTCCGCATAAGATTTTTTGTCGTTTTTCAATAAATACAACAAATATGTAACAACGTGCACTGGTAATCCTAATAAAAACAGCGCTATTGAATAACTATTTTTAATAGATATTTTGTTAAAACTTTGTTGAAAAAAATAATTTTCTTTCAGCTTTCTATTAGTATGCATGCAATTCCTCCTTCCATAGATTAATATATAGTAATAAGTATTTGATATCCATTCTTAATTGTCCACTCACACTATATTGTATAATCCCTACCGGTATAGTATAGTATGTAGGACAGACAACATTTCGTCAATATAAAGATTGAAATTTACATAAAGGATGAGCAAAAGATGAATGAAAAAATTCTTGAAATACAAGATTTGCGTGTTTCCTTTATTACAGGAGAAAGCGAATTCGAAGCAGTAAAAGGGGTCAGTTTTCATATTAATAAAGGAGAAACAGTAGGAATTGTAGGAGAATCAGGCAGCGGAAAAAGTGTAACTGCTCGTTCTATCATGCGCCTACTCCCATCTCCCCCATCCTTTTTAAAATCCGGTACCATCCATTTCCAAGGTAAAGATTTAGTTTCACAATCTGAAAAACAAATGGAAGCGATTCGAGGAAAAGATATTAGTATGATTTTCCAAGATCCAATGACTTCAACAAACCCAACTATTCGAGTGGGAGATCAAATTGCTGAAGGATTAATCAAACACCAGGGCATGTCTAAAAAGGAAGCATACAATAAAACAATTGAATTGTTAAAATTAGTTGGCATTAAAAATAGTGAAGAACGTTATCAGCAGTATCCCCATGAATTCAGTGGTGGAATGCGTCAGCGCGTAATGATTGCAATGGCACTAGCTTGTAACCCTTCCCTACTAATTGCCGATGAGCCGACAACCGCTCTTGATGTAACGATTCAAGCGCAAATTTTAAGCTTAATGAAGCAAATGCAAGAACGTTTAGGTACATCCATCATTTTAATCACCCATGATTTAGGCGTTGTTGCGGGAATGTGCGATCGGGTCATTGTGATGAAAGAGGGAGAAATAGTAGAAGAAGGCACTACCGAAGAAATATTTGCAAATGCTCAACATCCTTATACGAAACGTTTATTGAACGCCCTGCCGAAGCTTCATGAGAAAAAAGAGCCGAAACAAGCGCCAAATGTAGGTCCTGATGTTGATGTCAATGTACCGCTTGTTGAAGTGAGACATTTAGCCAAGCATTTTCAATTAAAGAAAGGTCAAGTATTAAAAGCTGTTAATGATTTATCGTTCCAAATATACCCTGGTGAGACACTTGGCCTCGTTGGAGAATCCGGTTCGGGTAAGTCGACAACTGGTCGTACAATATTGCAATTACATGAACCGACAGATGGTGAAGTGCTTTATAAAGGGGTTCCTGTAACACGTTTATCAAAAAATGAACTAAAAAGCATGAGACGTCATATGCAAATTATTTTCCAAGA
>DEQI01000174.1:0-1988 GCA_002360295.1 Planococcaceae bacterium UBA3370 | reverse complement strand
GGCATTGCTCGTGCTTTAGCAGTTGAGCCTAATTTTATAGTGTGTGATGAACCACTATCCGCACTCGATGTATCCATTCAAAAGCAAGTAGTTGATTTA
Source organism: Planococcaceae bacterium UBA3370 (assembly GCA_002360295.1). Taxonomy (GTDB): domain Bacteria; phylum Bacillota; class Bacilli; order Bacillales_A; family Planococcaceae; genus Metasolibacillus. The sequence goes on along the minus strand of DEQI01000174.1, from coordinate 1,889 downwards.
TTGAAAGACTTACAACAGCGCCTAGGTTTAACTTATTTATTTATTGCCCATGATTTGTCCATGGTGAAGCATATTAGTGATCGAGTTGCTGTCATGTACGGTGGGAAAATTGTAGAACTAGCAGAAAGTGAGGAGCTGTACGCTAACCCACAGCACCCTTATACTAAAATGCTGTTGCAATCTATCCCAATTCCTGACCCAACAATCGAAAAACAGAAAAAACGCCAAGTCATGTCTGAGGAAGAATTAATGTCTAATCGTTTTAACATAGACAATACGCAGCTTGTTGAAGTATCAAAAGATCATTGGGTTGCGATGGAAATCGTTTAAATTATAGGGACATAATTGCCCTTGTGAAAGCTGAATAATAGAAATAGAAAACCCGAACTACTATAAAACACGTGATGCGAGTTTTATAAAATAGTTCGGGTTTTTATTGACAAAACTTTTTTGTCCGAAGCTCTACAAAAACTTAAATGGCTCTGTATGAATTTTTGATTCGATAAATTGAACCGGCAACTTTTTAGCCTCACATAATGCTGTCATTTTATTCGCAACACCTTTAATCATTACTTTTTCGACATGATGTCCAGGATCCACAATGTTTAAACCGTTCACCTCAGCATCTTGCGCAATATGGAAGCCAATATCCCCTGTTACAAATACATCGGCTCCTGCTCTCTTTGCCGTGTAAATGTATTTATTCCCATCTCCTCCGATGACTGCAACTTTCGAAATGATCGTATCTAGTGCACCTACTACTCGCACACATGGAACTTCTAATTGCACCTTAACAAACTGTGCAAAATCTTGTAATGTCATTGGTTTAGATAAAGTACCGATTCGTCCTAGTCCTGCTTCATTTGTTTGCAGGGCCATTTCAAATACATCATAAGCAGGTTCCTCGTATGGATGTGCATTGAGCATTGCTTTTAAAATTCGGTTTTTTTGTGAGGATGGGAAAACAACCTCAATTTTTTGCTCTGGCTCAACTTTCACTTCCCCTATATTTCCTGTAAAAGGATTTGCTCCTTCTAAGGCACGGAAACGACCTTCTCCATCCGTTGAATAGCTACACGTATCATAATTGCCAATTTGCCCTGCACCAGCTGTAGCTAACGCTGCTCGAATACTATCTGCATAATCATTTGGGACAAAGACTGCCAGTTTCATCATTTGTTCACTATAGGTATGATCTAAAATTTGACGATTTTCAAGCTGTAAGGCATCTGCTAGTAAATCATTGACTCCTCCTTCAGCTACATCTAAATTTGTATGTGCAGCATAAACCGCAATATCATTTTTTAAGCATTTTTCATACAGCTGTCCTGCTGGATTATCCGTCCGTAAATGACTTAGCTTACGGAAAATAGGTGGATGGTGAGCAATAATTAACTCGCATCCTTGTTCGATCGCTTCCTCTACTACTGCATCTGTAACATCTAATGTCACTAAAACTTTTGAGACTGTCTTATTTAATGTGCCAATTGCTAGTCCGATTGGATCATTCGGCATGCAAGCTAGTTTTTTCGGAGACCAGCTTTCAAACAGTTGAATTATTTCATGACCGTTGACATGTTTCATTCATAAATCGCCCCTTCTACTAGTGCAATCAGCGCGTTTAACTCCGCTCGTTTTTCTTCAATTTCTTTTGTGGCATCTGCTTTTTCGATCGATTGTAAAACTCGTTGCCAGTTGGCTATTTCTCTTTCCCATTTTTTCATGAAAATGTCCGAACGCTTCGCTATTAACTTACTGCCTAATAATATTTCGGCTGCTGTTAATGACATATTCCCACGCTGTAACACGAGTACTTCGTAAATTTTTTCATCTTCCTCTAAAATCACTTCGTCAAGAATAGCCCAGCCATTAGCTAATGCCCATTCACG
>DEQI01000018.1 GCA_002360295.1 Planococcaceae bacterium UBA3370 | reverse complement strand
TTAATGCCAATCCCCATAAATACTACTGTCATAAATAGAAGTAAACTAAGCGGTTGGTATAATTGCGCTATCGTACTACCATGAATCGTCACACCTTTTAGAATTTCTAGCCCATACGTGATTGGCGAAATATAAGATAATGCTACTATCAATTTTGAAGAGACAATTTCTAATGGCCAGTACGCCCCTCCCAGCATTGCAAAAGGTACAGCTAGAACTGTCATAACAGCATTGAATTTACCTGGTGTATTTGTAACGGAGGCAACAAATATACACAGTGCAACGATACAAATCAAATATGGTATGATGGCAATTAAACTATTCGCAAAACCACCATAAAAATTGACACCCACACCAAAATAGAAAATACTAAACACTAAAACAATTTGTAAATACCCTAACAAAAATGTATAGGTTAAATTGGCTATATACATTTCCCACTTATGAATACTAGAAACAGTTAATCGATTCCATATACCATTTCTTCGCTCCATCACAATGTGATTGACTCCATTTTGCATTGTATAAATAACCATAAAAAGAGTAAAACCTAGTAAACTATGCAGCTTTCCATCCCACTTGAAACGTTCTTCATTTTCAAAGTTTTTATAGTTGATATGAAAAGTTGGATTTTCTTTTGCATGTTCAATCATTTTCATTATTTCGTCTTGTGATTGGATAGGCACTGTATTTAAAATCGCCGATTGTTGAAACAAATCACTAAAAATCATATTCAATTCATTTTGCAATAATGTAGCGTTCATAAAATCTGCTGACACAAGTAAATCATAGTTATTTTCCTGTAAAAAAATCGCGACATCTACTTGCCCTTTTTCAACTAATTTTATTGCTTCGTTCTTTTCATACATTGTATATTCATAATTACTCAATTTGCGCAATTCCTTTAATACTTGAACTGTTGCCTTCTCATCTAATATTGAATGTACAGCAATAGGTTGTTTCGCTTGCTGACCCAAGCCCATCATAAAAGAAAAAAGACAAATAGTAATCGTTAATACAATAAATGAACCAGGCCTTCTTATGAGTAGTAAAAATTTCGTTTTTAATATATTGATCATGCGATGCCCCCCTTTCTCGGGAACAGGTAAAAGGCGCTTATAAAACAAATGGTAGATAAAATACTGAGTATACCGATATACGGCATGATTTGGTCTAAGCCTCCACCTTGTTGAATGGCTATATACCCTTGCATCGCAGCTCCATTTGGTGTCCAGCTCCCTAAACTCGCAATTGCAGGGGCAAAACTGCTTAAATTAAAGAAGCTGCCACCTAATAAAGATAATATTGCGACAAAGGGTGACCCAAATAGATTAGAAGCCTCTGGTGAGTTTAAGCGATAGTTTAATGATGATAGTAGCGCTGCAATACTGCCAACGACAAGTGCAATCATAAACGTTACGAATAAATAAAGTGGCCATGGATCAAATGAAATATCAAAAATGTAATGGGCATAGGCAAATAAAATGGACATTTGAAGCATCGCTAAAATAACGGTTGATACAATGATTGATAGTAAATACTTTGCAGGATGAATATTAGCTAAAATAATACGATCAAAAATGTGCATATGTTTTTCTAAAAACGCCTGCCCTGCAATCGTACCTGCCGTATATAAAATAAACATCACACTCATCCCAAAAGAATAGTATGCACTTGTTGAAATAGGCTCCTGCTGATTGATTGTTTGAATGGAAGATGTGAAATTAGCTGTCGGTAAAATAAAATCTTCATGAATGTAACCTTTTGAGGATAACTCGGTCATTAAAGTAAATTGATCTTGATAAGCATCTAAAATACCTTGGACAACAGTTGACGAAAGTTCCTTATTATTATTTAAATAGACTTGAAGAGCTGGCTGCTCCTCCTCAGCAAAAATGGACATAAAAAATTGCTTCGTAAATCCTTTTGGTATTTCGATGATGGCACCGTAATGCCCATCACTACGAGCTTTTTTAACTTCACTAGGTTCTATATGCTTCACATCAATAAATTGTTTCATTTCTTCATTTTCTAGCAACTGATTGACTAGCATAGAAACGGGGAGCATTTGCTTAAGATCTTGCTGCATTTGCTCCTCCAACTGAAATGGTGCATTTTGCAAAAAATCTTTGAGTGCAAGCTGTTCATCTTCATGCTGGACAATCGCAATATTCACTTGTAATGCTTCACTATTTCCACCTAATAATGGCCCAATAGCAAAGCCTATAATGGATATAAGCGCAATGGGCATTACTAATAAAACAAGTAATTCTTGAGGGCTTCGCCATATTAGTTTTAACTGCTTCTGAATAAGTGCTAGAAACATCGCTTCCCCCTCCTAATTCCGTAAAGCTCGACCCGTTAAATGTAAAAATACATCCTCCAGTGTCGGCTCTTCTACATGGAAGCTTTTTAAAACGATATGATGAGTCTCACATAGAGGTAAAAGCATCGGTAAGAAATCCGTATTTTTTGAAACATTAAAAGAAATATGTGCTTCCTTGACTTGAATATTAGATAGTATTCCTTGCTTTAATAACGCTTCAACGAAAGTATTTGAGTGTTTCTCTAACTTTAGTACAATCGTTTTTTCTCCAGATAAAATGGCCTTTATTTCTTCTTTCGTTCCGGCCGCTATAATTCGCCCTTGGTCCATAATATAAATACGATCACATAAAAACTCGACTTCTTCCATGTAATGACTTGTATAAATAATAGCTGTATTTGATTCTTTATTTAGTTTTTTTACCGTTTCTAAAATATAATTTCTAGATTGTGGATCAATTCCAACAGTCGGTTCATCCATTATTAAGTATTGTGGTTCATGCAGTAACGAAACTCCGATATTAAGTCTTCTTTTCATCCCAC
>DEQI01000297.1:4390-10372 GCA_002360295.1 Planococcaceae bacterium UBA3370 | reverse complement strand
TTATTAAACGAAATTGGTTTTGACGCAATGGTTTTCGGTAACCACGAATTTGATCTAGGTGTATCGGATGAAGGACATCAAGCATTAGTAGATTTCGTTAAAGCAGTGAAATTCCCAATAGTTGATGCAAATATTGACTTCTCAGGTGATGATAAATTTAATGGTCTATTCACAGATTTAATTTCAAGCGAACCAGAAAATGGGAAAATATATTCTGGTATCATTAAGGAAATTAACGGCGAAAAAGTAGGTATCTTTGGTTTAACGACAGAAGAAACAAAAGATCTTTCCTCACCTGATAAAGTGAAATTTGAAAACTACATCGAAGAAGCAAACAAAGCGGTAAAAGCATTTGAAGATATGGGTGTTAATAAAATTATTGCGCTAACTCATATTGGATTTGATGATAATGCAAAAATAGATAATGATATTTTACTAGCAAAAAATGTTGAAGGAATCGATGTAATTGTTGGCGGACATAGCCATACAGAGTTAAAAGAACCGTTTATTGTTGACACAAACACTGTAGGCGAAGCGAAAGATACTACGCTAATTGTCCAAGCAAATGAATATGTAAAATTCCTTGGAACACTTGATGTGACATTTAATGAAAATGGTGTTGTAACAGAATATAATGGGGAATTAATAGATTTAGGTAAAGTAGCTGATGACGCTAAATTAGTAGAACTATTAGCCCCTTATAAAGCAAAAGTAGATGAAGTAAATAATGAGGAAATCGGTGTAACTATTGCTGAAAAATTGGTAAATCCGCGTTCTTCAGAAACATCATTAGTAAGTGTCCGTAGCAACGAAACAGCATTAGGGAACATTATTACAGATGGTATGTTAGCAAAAGCTAAAAAATACACAGATAAAACAGTCGTCATGGCATTACAAAATGGTGGTGGTATTCGTGAGGCTATTCCAGCTGGTAACATTACGGTTGGACAAGTCATTACTGTACTTCCATTCGGAAATACATTAGCACTAATGGATGCTACAGGTGCAGAGTTAAAAGCAGCATTTGAAGTATCATTAAAAAATGTACCTAAAGAAAATGGTGGCTTCTTGCACATTTCAGGGGCAAAATTGCAATATGATTCAACCAAAGAAGAAGGTTCTCGTGTTGTTTCAATCGAATACTTCAATGTAGAAACGAATAAATATGAGCCACTTGAAGATGACAAAACATATACTGTTGCAACAAATGCCTTTACGGCAAAAGGTGGAGATAGCCTAGATATGTTTAAAAAAGCCTATGAAGAAGGCCGTGTAACAGATTTAGGTTTATCTGACTGGGAAAACTTAATGGAGCATTTACAATCACTAAAAGAAGTTAAAACTACAACTGAAGGCCGTATCATAGATATTTCAGCTAAATAAGCGTTATATAACAGGGGTGTCCATTAACTTTTTGGATGGCCCTGTTTTACTATATTTACGTTCATCAGGCGAAATCGAGCATGACATTTTTTATATCAGGATTGTGAATGAAATTAGTACACTTAAGTATGAGGAAGAGGCTGTACAATCATATTTATAATTATTTTATAATACCGAAATATTAGATTATTGAAATAGATTTACATTTCTACCATTGACATAGTTAAAACATAATGAATATAATGTTAATTGATGTAAATAGAGGGGGACTTTGTTATGAGCATTGCGAAGAAATTATACATATCTTTAGGTTCACTAACTATTATTTTATTTTGCGTTTCTTTATTTAGTTATTCTCAATTGTCGAGTATGAATAATAAGTATAAAGATCTAATAGAGACGCGCTTAGATCAAGTATATGTCGCAGCAGACTTATTAACGAGTGTTGGTGCACAAGGGGCATATATACGTCAATATGTGCTTTCAGCAGGCTCAGATGCGATGTCAAGCCTTGAAAATGAACAAAAAAATATTGCGAGTAATATTCAATTATTAGAAGAAACCGCTACTGAGGAAGACATGGCTCTATTATTATCACAGCTGAATGAGGCAAATAATAGCTTGAATGAAATTGCATTACGTGTTATTCAAAATGTAGATAACGGACAAAAAGATAGTGCTATGGCTATTTTAGGTGTTGGGCTACGAAAAGCAAATAACGATTTAATTAATGCAGCGAATGCCATGCTAGATTATAATAAAGAACGCTTTGCTCAAACGTCTGTTGAAACGGACAAACAAGTGAAAAATGTATCAATGATATTAATGATTGTGATCATTGTCAGTATTGTCATCGGCATATTAAGCGTATTTATTATGATTCGTGTCGTAGCAAAACCTTTAAAACGAATGGCTTTAGCAGTAGATAGTATAGCTGCAGGTGATTTAACGATTGATGATGTCAACGTAAAATCAAAAGATGAAGTAGGGACCATTGCAAAATCCTTTAATCAAATGAAATATGCCTTAAGGGAGCTGATTTCTGTAGCAAATAATAATGCAGTACAATTGTCAGCAATTTCAAAAGAGTTAAGTGCAAGTACTTTACAGGTATCAGAAACTTCTAGCCATGTTGCTGAAAATATAGAAAATATTACAGCGGCTACAAGTATTACCTCTACAGTAGCGAATGATACAACAGTAGCTATGGACGAGACTGCAGCTGGCATTCAGAATATTGCGGAATCGACACAAGAAGTGCATTTGGAAGCACAAAATACACGATCTGTAGCGGATGAAGGGATAAAAAATATACTGGATGCAAAAGTGCAAATGCAAAGTATTTACGAGTCCACAAAAATGACGACAGAGCTTATAGCAAAGTTAACAACACATTCAGAGCAAATACAAAGTATCACAAAAGTGATAACAGATATTACGGATCAAACAAATCTACTTGCACTCAATGCAGCGATAGAAGCAGCTCGTGCCGGGGAACATGGAAAAGGCTTTGCTGTAGTAGCGGATGAAGTTCGTAAATTAGCAGAGCAATCAAAAGAGTCTGCTAATATGATTGTTGGATTAACGACTGAAATATTAATTGAAACGAAACTTGTCGAACAGGCTGTTACTGAAGGACTAGATCGTGTAGAATCAGGCGTAGAAGTGATAGATGTAGCAGGAAATTCATTTAATAAAATTACTGGTGCTGTAGAAGATATTACCGTAAAAATTTCAGAAGTTTCAGCTGTTACAGAACAAATTTCAGCAGCAACAGAGCAAGTATCTGCCTCTGTTACGGAGTTAGCAACAAACGTTAATGGCGTAGCGAAAAATACAGAAGCCATTTCTCAAGATATGGAAGAGCAAGTGGCATCAATTCAAGAAATTAATGCCATTTCGAATAATCTTGAAATGAAAGCAAATGAATTAGCAGAAGCTATTTCGAAGTTTAAATTATAAATACAATGAGCGTCTTGTGAGAAGGAAAGAACTTTTCATGGGCGCTTTTTTTGATATAAAAGTAACAATTTTTGGAGTTCGAGTAGTCTCTGGTATTAGCGCCCAGCCCACGGTAGATAGAGGAAAAGAGGGTTTTGTAAGCAGTTCTTCTTGGCAAAACAGGGAAATGTCAAATAAAATTTAAGATGAATTTTAAGTTAGTATGATGTAATATGTTGTATAATGTTGTAAAATAGTAGAATGATTACTAATAGGAGGCTTGTCGATGGGAAGGTATGTAGTTGTTGCTCGATTAAAAGATAACAGAAACTTTTATATAACTTTTTCAAAACAAGAGATTTTAGACTGTTTGTATTCGTTTCCTTCTGATAGAGGACTAGAAGTATTACTCGAATGGCCGCTAGACCGTGAAGTGGAAGTAGAGTTTTTTTTAGAGCTTGTTAATAAAAACGTTCTCTATTATTTTATTAAAGACCGTGAGACAGAGCGAAAAGAATGCATTCATTTTAGCTCATTATAAAATGATAAAAACCCAAAAAGTATAAAAATACTTTTTGGGTTATTTTTTTAATGAAAAGCATTATCTAGCTGCAGCGCCAGCCCTCGAGGTAACATTTACTTTCTTACCAAGATACTTTCGCAATGATACCTTCTTCATCGTGTAAATCAAGGACAATTCTAGCACTCAGCGAATCGCGTTGTAATTGTTCATCAATATAGAGACGAATAGCGGTAATAAAATTCACCGTATTATACAGTTCTACTTGTCCGTTCAGATGTGCTTCTGCTGTAAAGCCAGCCGCATCATCATACATTAGCTCTACTTCAACCTCTTCTGGTTGCACATTTTTGAAACGCGCATGGAAAAGGCATAATGCATTTATTAGCTCTTGTTCAAATAATGTTAATTGTTCCATGAATCAGTTGCCTCTTTTTTCTTTTTACGCGTCATCATTTGATAAATTTTCACGCATAGGAATACGATAATCATAATAGCGGCAGCGTTAATCATAAAGCCTAAAATAGAACCGATTAAGCCCATATCACCAAATAGACTACCGAATAACATCCCTGCTAAACCACCAATAAATAAACCTTTCATTAAACCGCCGGCAGAAAATCCACCTTTAGAAGCAGTTGTAGAATCGTTTTTCGACTTACTTGTCGTAGTTGTATTAGTATTTGTTGAAGAATTATTATCTTTATTTTGGATGTTTGAATTATTTTTGTTCGTATTTGTTGAATTGAAGCCTTTCTTACCTGATTTATAAGATTTCGCTTCAACTTGGTGATCTTCACCAAAGAAAAGATTAGCACCTACACTTGAGAACATGAGTGTAAAAGCTAGAAAAATTGCTGCTAGTTTCTTCATTTTTTTCCTCCATTCATAATTTAAAACAACTGTATACTCTTTTAGTATAGCAAAATCAATGTTTGATTGAAAATAAAAGAATCGGTATTTTCATTTAACTTGTTTAGCATTTCATAAAATTTACAAATCTATTTTTCAAATTATCTTGTGTATTTTTTTTCAAAATTGTATTATAAATTATAAATTTACGGCTAATTCAGAATGAACCAACAATTTGTCATAATGAATTAGTACCGTTAGCTTGGAGGCTGAAAAATGACTAAAACACGAATTGGTATTGTAGGTTATGGGAATTTAGGTCGAGGGGTAGAAGCTGCAGTCAAACAAAATCCAGACATGGAATTAGTAGCAATTTTCACACGCCGTGATCCGAAATCAGTGACAGTAGCTTCAAATACACCTGTCTATTTAATGGACGACGCACCAACTTATAAAGATAAAATTGACGTGTTAATTTTATGTGGTGGTTCTGCGACGGATTTACCAGAGCAAGTTCCTCATTTTGCTAAATGGTTTAATACTGTTGATAGCTTTGACACACATGCAGCTATTCCAGCCTTTTTTGATAGTGTAGATCAAGTAGCGGTGGAAGCCGGAACAACTTCTATTATTTCAGTAGGATGGGATCCAGGTTTATTCTCATTAAATCGATTAATAGGTGAAGTGGTTCTTCCAGTTGGTAATACGTATACGTTTTGGGGAGATGGTTTAAGTCAAGGCCATTCGGATGCAGTTCGTCGTATTGAAGGTGTTAAAAATGCAGTCCAATACACTTTGCCAATTAAAGACGCAGTAGACCGTGTACGTGCTGGTGAAAATCCAGATTTATCAACGCGTGAAAAACATGCGCGCGAATGTTTCGTTGTATTAGAGGAAGGTGCAGATGCGGCGGTAATTGAACAACAAATTAAAACGATGCCAAATTATTTCTCTGATTATGATACGACTGTACACTTTATTTCTGAAGAAGAATTAACAACTAGTCATTCAGGTATGCCTCATGGCGGATTCGTTATTCGTTCAGGCGAAAGTGGTGTTGGTGATAATCAAATTCTAGAATTCTCTTTAAAACTTGATAGTAATCCAATGTTCACTTCGAGTGTATTAGTTGCCTACGCACGAGCAGCTCATAAGTTAAATGCAAAAGGTGATTATGGGGCAAAAACAGTTTACGATATTCCATTTGGTTACCTTTCACCTAAATCTGCAGCAGAGCTACGTAAACAACTGTTATAATGTAAGTATAAAGGATGTTCTGTAAGTAA
>DEQI01000297.1:0-4316 GCA_002360295.1 Planococcaceae bacterium UBA3370 | reverse complement strand
TTAGCTCAAAATATTAAATTTAACTTTAAAACTAGATAATAAACAATTATGATAGTAACGTTACTTTATTTGAAAGGGTGGATACAAATGCGAGATAAGCGTTTTGCCATTGCACATAAAGAGGCATGTATCGGTGTCGGACTGGTCATCATCAACTTTGCGATATGGTTTGGCTTTGCTTATGGTCTTGGAAGTGGAAATCCAGCTGACTATCAATACATATTCGGCTTTCCCGCATGGTTTTTTTATAGTTGTATAGCAGGTACGATTTTTATGATCATGTTAATTTGGCTCACAATGAAATTATTTTTCAAAGATGTGCCATTTGATGAGGAGGAGACTAGATGATACATTGGCAAGTCATCATTCCATTAGCCATCTTCCTTATCATCATCTTTGGCATCGGAATATGGGCAAACAAAAAAGTAAGAACATCTAACTCATTTATGCAGGAATATTTTTTAGGTGGACGCGAAATGGGCGGATTCATTCTTGCGATGACGATGATGGCTACATATGGAAGTGCTTCTAGCTTCATCGGTGGACCTGGCGTTTCCTATAATTTGGGGCTAGGGTGGGTGCTTTTAGCAATGGCACAGCTACCGGCAGGCTATTTTGTCTTGATGGTTTTAGGGAAAAAATTTGCCATCATATCAAGACGTTATGAAGCCATTACATTAATCGATTTTTTAAAAAAGCGGTATAACAGTCATGTAGTAGTTATTATTTCAGCTATTAGCATTATCGTCTTTTTATTTGCTTCTATGACCGCTCAATGGATTGGTGGGGCACGTTTAATCGAGTCGCTAACAGGTTTAACATATACAGCTTCATTGCTTATTTTTGCTGTATCTGTACTCATTTATGTGATCATTGGCGGTTTCCGAGCAGTCGCGTTAACCGATGCTGTACAAGGCTCAATTATGATCATAGGCACGATTATTTTACTCATTGGTACAATCATCGCTGGTGGTGGTGTGGACAATATCATGCAAAGCTTAGTGGCTGAAAACCCAGCCTTCATCTCTCCATTTGGAGCAGATGGATCGTTAACACCACTTTATGTGTCAACATTTTGGATTTTAATAGGGCTTGGAGTAATCGGATTACCCCAAATTGCCGTACGAGCAATGAGTTACAAAGATTCGAAAAGCCTGCACCGCGCTATTATTATAGGAACTATTGGTATTGGCACAATTATGTTTGGCATGCATCTAATAGGTGTTTTAGCACGCCCGGTAGTACCAGGCATTGAAATAGGTGATAAAGTAATGCCTATGTTAACGCTTGAAGTATTACCACCGATATTAGCTGGTATTGTGCTTGCAGCTCCTATGGCAGCTATTATGTCAACAGTCAATGCCTTACTAATATTAGTAAGTTCTACTGTAGTAAAGGATGTATACTTAAACTTTATTAATCCACATGCTAGTGAAAAGAAAATAAAGTCAAGTAGCTTTTTCGTCACGACTATTATTGGTTTAGCAGTTGTATTTTTTGCTTTAAAACCACCAGAATTTTTAATTACGCTTAATCTTTTTGCCTTTGGTGGTTTAGAATCTGCATTTTTATGGAGTGTCGTTTTCGGCCTATATTGGAAAAAAGCCAATAAATATGGTGCGATCGCATCCATGATTGTTGGATTAACGTTATATATCGGTATTGATCGCTTTGCCAAACATGCATTTGGCATGCATACTGTGACGTTACCAATTATCGTATCCTTAATTGTTTTTGTTATGGTGAGCTTATTCACACAAAAGAAAGACAATAAAGGGGCTCTAGATATTTGATATTTTGAAATTAAAATGTAAAAGCGGTTGTAGAAATCTCTACAATCGTTTTTTTATTTATTCGTGTAATTATTAGGGGATAATCCTTTTTTCTCCCAGGGCAATCATTTGGAAACGAATCCCTAAAGAGCTTTAAAGGCTCAATGTAAGAGTAATTTTCTTCGTTGGATTATTAATCCATATATCCCTGTTATAATCTATAATATTTATAGAAGTTGAGACGCTTTTAAGTCAAATAAAAATGGAGAGGGCATTTATGCATCCAAGAGCGAATACTTTAGGCATAGTTTTCAATGAGAATTCTATTTTGTTAGAACAACAAGAAGGGAAACATTCAAAAGGTTCGGGAATATATTATCGCCCGATAGGAGGAACAATTGAACTTGGAGAATATTCCTATGATGCATTAAAGCGAGAATATAGAGAAGAAATAGATGTTGATATAAAAATAAAAAAATATTTGACATGTATCGAAAATATATTTCAAATTGATGAAGCCATTGGTCACGAAATAACGCAAATCTACCTAGTTGAATTTATTGATCATTTGTTGTATAAAAACAAACAGTTTCAAGTAGTTGAACTGAATAAACGCACAATAGCGAAATGGATTCCTATAAAAGATATCTTACACAATGATTTCTTTATATATCCAGCAGAACTAAAAAAAATAATAGCAGATTATTTAAAGGTCAATAGCAATTTTTAAAGTTTTATGAACGAATGACTCGAAATTTCATGTAATTTAAATTATTTTGTCAAGCGTGTTGATTTACCTTTTATTGTTACAAAGCTCTAAAGAATAAGTTGATTTCCGCTACGGCTGACTCGCTTTCCGCAGGCACGGCTTCAACTAATTTATTTCGGCTAAGGCCGAAATAAATGGATTTTCAGCTCGCGCTAATCCTGCAGGAGTCGAGTCACCTCCTCTCCAATCAACTAGCAAATGTCCTTTATTTATTTTTCTACTAGAGAAATCACGCTTTCATCTTCAAAAATATGTATAATCAACACATCTGTTATTTTGTTTTTACTGTTGACATTTTAAAATACATTCTGTACAATCACATATAATTTAATCAATAGAAATTCGATGAAGAAGAGAGTAGCTAATAGGAGTTGCTAAGCGAGTTAGGGTTGGTGTGAGCCTAATGCAACAAATAATAGTGAAGCGCACTTTGGAGAAGTTTCTTGAACTGCAGTAGAGAATATCGGGGGAGACACCTCGTTAACAACGAAAAAGCGGTCACAATTGTGGCAACTAGAGTGGTACCACGGGAATCTATGCTCTCGTCTCTTTTATAGAGACGGGGGCTTTTTTATTTGGAGGAGATTATCAATGAAACAACAGTTAGCAAAAGTCATTAATGAAGCATTACAAAACGATTTATCGATTGAGGAAGTAGAAGGATTATTAGAAAAACCAAAATATGATCATTTAGGTGATATTGCTTTTCCTTGTTTTACATTAGCTAAAAAGTATAAAAAAGCACCACAAATAATCGCGACAGAATTGGCATCACAAATCAAAGCAGATTTTATTAAAGAAGTAAAAGTCGAAAATGCCTATGTTAATATTTTTTACAAGCCTTTACAAATTGCACAAGAGGTAGTCGCAAAAATTGTAGAACAAAAAAATAACTATGGCTCTAAACAACAAAATGGGGAAAACATTGTCCTTGATTTCTCATCACCGAATATTGCTAAGCCTTTTTCGATGGGGCACTTACGTTCTACTGTAATTGGGAATGCTTTAGCGAATATTTCAGAAAAGATGGGGTATAAAGCGGTACGTATTAATCATATTGGTGACTGGGGAACGCAATTTGGTAAGCTAATTGTTGCCTATAAATTATGGGGCGATAAAGAAAAAATCGAACAACATCCTATTCAAGAGTTATTGAAAATTTACGTACAATTCCATGATGAGGCTGAGCACAATGAGGCGCTGAATGAAGAGGCGAGAAAAGCGTTTAAAGCGTTAGAAGATGGTGATGAGGAAGCGACACAATTATGGCAATGGTTTAGAGAGGCTTCATTACAAGAATTTAAAGAAATTTATCAATTGTTGAATGTCACATTTGATTCGTTTAACGGAGAAGCGTTTTACAATGATAAAATGGACCGCGTCATTACAGAATTAACAGAGAAACAATTACTTGAACAGTCAGATGGCGCAAACATTGTACAATTAGAAAATATGCCTCCTTGCTTAATTACCAAAAATGATGGTGCGACGTTGTATGCGACTCGTGATTTAGCTGCTGCTATTTATAGACATGAAACATACAATCCTGCAAAAGTATTTTATGTAGTAGGGCACGAACAGTCGCTTCATTTTAATCAATTTTTTGCTGTGTTAAAGAAAATGGGCTATCAATGGGCTGATCAACTACAACATGTACAATTCGGCATGATGTTAATGGGCGGGAAAAAAATGTCTACTCGTAAAGGGAAAGTTATCCTGCTTGCTGATGTGTTAAAAGAAGCAGTAAATGCTGCCATGACAAATATTGTTGAGAA
>DEQI01000296.1 GCA_002360295.1 Planococcaceae bacterium UBA3370 | reverse complement strand
GCAATTATTACTACTGCATCAGATGTTCAAAAAACGATTCCAGTTGATTTATTTGGTGCTCGTTTTGGTTGGAAATGGGATGCAGACGATAAATTAACACCAGTCAGTGCAGCAGTAGTAAATGAAGAGCATGTAGCGATCATTCAAGAAACCGGAGAAAAAAATTGGTGGATGTATGATACGCCTATGCCGCCAAGTTTAGTCCTTTATCCTTCGATTGAACAAGCGATCCAAGCACAGCCGAAAGCATCTTTAATTATAACTGACCGCTTGCTAAATAGTGACGAACAATCATTACTGGAAAATGGTGTGGTTTATCGACCGAAGTCTATTGTCCTAGGTATGGGCTGTAATCGAGGGACTTCTTTAGAGGAAATAGAAACGATTATTGATGAAACATTGTTAGAATTGAAGCTCTCGAAGAAAAGTGTGAAGGCCCTTTGTACAATCAGTATTAAACAAGATGAACAATGCTTTTTGCAAATAACAGAAAAATACGGTTGGGAATTTGTCACGTATACACCAGAACAATTAAATGAAATGCCTTTACCGAATCCGTCTGAAACAGTCTTTAAATATACAGGGGCATATGGCGTAAGTGAACCAGCTGCCATGCGCTATGCCAATACAACAGATTTACTATTACCAAAAAAGAAAAGTGGGAATGCAACTATTTCAGTTGCTAGACTTTCATTTTAGGAGGTGCCGCATATGACAAATCGTTTCGTTATTGCAGGGACGGGTAGTGGCGTAGGGAAAACGACTTTTACAATTGGTCTGATGCAAGCGCTGAAAAATAAAGGGCATGTCGTACAAGGCTTTAAATGTGGTCCAGATTATATTGACCCGACCTATCATAGCGCGGTTACAGGTCGCGTATCACGAAATATTGATAGTTGGATGTTATCTCATAATACGGTTGTAGACATTGTCAGTCGAGCAAGTGAAGGGGCAGATGTATCGATCATTGAGGGGGTAATGGGCTTTTATGACGGGAAAAATCCGCTTCATGATGTGGGTTCAACGGCAGAACTAAGTGTTATTACAAAATCACCTGTCGTTCTCATTGTCAACGCTGCTAGTATGGCAAGAAGTGTAGCAGCTATAGTGAAAGGCTTTCAAACATTGTCTTCAGAACCAAATATTGTGGCGGTTATTGTCAATCAAGTAGGTAGTGTTAGCCATTTCGAATTAGTAAAAGCGGCAGTAGAACAAGAATGTCATATACCTGTCATTGGTTATTTAAAAAAAGAAGCCACTTTATCGATTCCGAGCAGACATTTAGGATTAATTCCTGCCATTGAACGAGGAGAACTCGAAACATTTTTTTCGCAGCTCGGACATTTAATTGCTGAAACGGTTGACCTTGAACAATTACTTGCATTAACAAAAGCAACACCTCTAGTCCAAAAAGGGAATCTGTTTGAGCAGCAGCAAAATCAACATGTAACAATCGCTGTAGCAAAAGATGCAGCATTCAACTTTTACTATGAGGAAAATATTGAGCTACTTCGTGCGAGAGGGGCAGATATCGCCTACTTTTCACCGCTTAATAATGAACCAGTACCGAAAGCAGATGGATTATATATTGGTGGTGGTTTCCCTGAGGAATTTGCGGAGCAGCTTGCACAATGTCATGTGACTAGTGAATCAATTAAAGCCGTCATTACTAGTGGGACACCTACATTAGCGGAATGTGGTGGATATATGTATTTAACAGAAGCCATCACAACTACTGATGGTATTCGTTATCCAATGCTTGGTGTTATTCAGGGGGAAGTGAAAATGCAAAAAAAGCTTGCGGCTCTTGGGTATCGTGAAATTACAGGAACGAAAGAGAACTTCCTTATTAATGAGCAAGAAACAGCAAAAGGACACGAATTTCATTATTCCACATTCGTAGGTAAGGGAGATACGCCTGCCTACTATACAACTGGACGGTTTGGGCAAAAGGCTGAAGGTTATACAAAAGGAAATCTTGTAGCAGGCTATACGCACTTCCATTTTGCATCAAATCCTTCCTTAGTTGATAACTGGATCGCAGCATGTAAGAAGGTGAAGGAATGAACTATTTTCCCGCCATGTTAAACATGGATTATAAAAAGGTAGTTGTTGTTGGGGGAGGTAAAGTAGCCACTCAAAAAGTAAAGGGGTTACTGCCAACAAAAGCGGATATTCATATTATCAGTCCGCAAATTACCCCTGAATTAGAAACCTATACACAAAAGGAAAATGTAACGTGGCATGAAAAAGTATTTGAAGCAAGAGATGTGGATGATGCCATATTAATTTTTGCTACAACGAATAGTGAATCAGTGAATGACGCAGTAGAGGAAGCGACCCAGCATTGGCAGCAACTATCTCGCGCAGATGCGAAAGGACGCGTTGATTTTATTAATCCAGCTGTAATAAGACGTGGAGATTTAGTGATAACAGTCTCGACATCAGGTACAAATCCAGGCTATACAAAAAAGTTAAAAGCCGATTTAGCTGCGCAATTTGATGAAAGCTATGTACAATATATTGAATTTTTAAAGCACTGCCGCCATCAAATTTTAGCTAATGTGACAGATCCCGTTGCCAAACGGAATGCACTACAACAATCATTGCACCCTGAACTATTTGATTGGCTTGCACAGGGCGATAAAAAACGTTGCGAAACATTTTTGCAAAATTTATTAGATGGAGCTCGAACTTTATGACAGGAAAAGTATATTTAGTTGGCGCCGGTCCAGGCGATCCAAAACTAATTACAGTTTACGGGGCAGAATGTATTCAACAGGCAGATGTTATTGCTTATGACCGTCTTGTCAATAAACAGTTATTATCATATGCCAAAAAAGATGCCGAGCTTGTTTTTTGTGGGAAAAGTCCAGGAAATCATGGGCTTATACAAGAGCAAATTCATGAACTACTTGTTCGAGAAGCATTAGCCGGTAAAGTAGTAGTACGCTTAAAGGGTGGCGATCCCTTTGTATTTGGACGTGGTGCGGAAGAAGCGGCTGTATTAAAAGCAGCAAATATTCCGTATGAGGTTGTACCAGGTATCACAGCAGGAATTGCAGCCCCAGCATATGCAGGGATTCCCGTAACACATCGTGACTATGCAACAAGCTTTGCCATTGTCACGGGTCATGGACGTGCTGAAAAAGGCAATGATTTTCTGCACTGGTCATCCCTTGCTCATATTGATACGGTAGCTTTTTACATGAGCGTTGGCAATATCGAGCACATTACAAAACAGTTGATTTTACACGGTCGTCATCCTGAAACAGCAGTCGCTGTTATTGAATGGGGAACTACAGATCATCAGCGTACATTAATTGGCACATTAGAAACGATTGCAGCGGACATAAAAACGAAAGGTTACCTCAATCCTTCTATGATTTTAGTAGGGGATGTTGTCAATGTCCGTAGCGATATCAAGTGGTTTAAAGAGAAAGTGGAGGCGTTTGTGGAATGAGCATATTAACAGCTTTAAAAAATAGACGTGCTGTACGAAATTATACAACACAGCCTGTAGAACGTGAAAAAATAGAACAGATTTTAGAAGCGGCAACATATGCACCAAATGATCGGCTGCGTGAACCTTGGCATTTTTATGTAATACAAGGTGATGCATTAAAACAGTATGAAAAGGTAGCACATCATTATTTACTCAATCGTTTTCCAACGAAACCACAATTAGTAGAAAGCTCTTTAAAAGTAGTGCAAACGACACCTGTTGTGATAGTTGTCACTTCCGATATGGTTGAGGGCGATCCAGATGCTACAAAAGATAATGTCTTTGCTGTATGTAGTGCCATCATGTCAATGTGGCTAGCGGCAGAAGAATTAGGCTTAGGCTTTGTATGGCGCACACGTGGAGTTGGATTAGTACATGATCCAGCGATGCATGAATTTATTGGAGCATCTACTAACCAGCAAGTAGTCGGAACTATTTTTCTTGGTTATCCAGAAGAGCTACCAGCAACAGAAAAAAAGCGTACGCCATTTATAGAAAAAACAACATGGTTATAAGGATGTGAACATATGGCAACGAAAGGACTAGTACTTGTTTACACGGGTGAAGGGAAAGGTAAAACGACAGCAGCACTTGGCGTTACATTACGAGCACTCGGTCGTGGGTTACAAGTGCGTTTTATGCAATTTATTAAATCACCAGAGCGTACATACGGAGAACAAATTGCTCTACGGAAATTAGGTGTTGAAACGGAGCAGCTCGGTATCGGTTTTACATGGACAAAGACACCAGAAGAACATCGAACAGCATTGAAGCTTGCATGGGAAAAAGCAAAACAAGCTTTACAGGATGAATCAATCGATTTACTAGTATTAGATGAGTTGAATAACGCGCTAGCTATTACAAAGTTTCCAATTGAAGACGTTTTGCCTTTAACAGAAGTCATTGAAGCAATACAAAATAGACCAGCAAACATGCATGTGGTTATCACAGGGAGAGATGCACATCCATCGGTTCAGGCGATGGCTGATTTAGTATCAACCATTGCACCAACAAAGCATTATTATGAGGAAGGTATTCCAGCTGTGAAGGGGCTTGAGTTTTAATGACAAATGCAAAGGCAATAATGGTGCAAGGGACTGCCTCTGATGTTGGAAAAAGTATGATTTGTACTGCGTTATGCCGCATTTTTTCAAACGATGGCTACCGTGTTGTTCCTTTTAAATCTCAAAATATGGCACTCAATTCTTACATCACAGAAGATGGTGGAGAAATTGGACGTGCACAAGGTGTTCAAGCAGAGGCTGCTCGTGTAAAAGCTACCACACATATGAATCCAATATTATTAAAGCCAAAGCAAGATATGGTATCTGAAGTCGTGCTACATGGTAAGCACCATTTAGATATGGATGCTAAAACTTATCGAAACAATTTCGTAGAGCAGGTTATGCCAGAAGTAGAAAAATCAGTTCGTTATTTGCAAGAGAACTATGAAATTATCGTGCTCGAAGGTGCAGGTAGTCCTGCTGAAATTAATTTAAAAGCACGAGATATTGCCAATATGCGGATGGCCCATTTAGCTGATGCAGCAGTTATATTAGTAGCGGATATTGATCGAGGTGGTGTTTTTGCCTCCATAATAGGAACACTTGCCCTACTAGATGAATCAGAAAGAGCGCGCGTCAAAGGGCTGATTATTAATAAATTCCGAGGTATGAAGGAGCTTCTAGATGATGGGCTTGATTGGGTGGAGAAAGAAACAGGAATTCCAGTATTAGGTGTAATCCCGTATATGGATGTTCAAATTGATGCGGAAGATTCTTTAGCCTTGTCATCATTACGATTAAAAAAACCGAAGCCAGGTGAATTTGACATTGATGTTGCCATGATACGCTTACCTCGCATTTCAAACTTTACAGACATTGATCCATTATTTAATGAGCCTGGTGTTGGAGTTCGTATGGTAGCTAGCACCCTAGACCTGGGGAATCCAGATATAGTGATTATACCTGGTACGAAAAATACGATAGATGATTTACATTGGCTGAAAACGACAGGTCTTTATCATGCCTTACTCAATCTCCATAAACAAGGTGCAGTCATAATAGGTATTTGTGGTGGCTACCAAATGCTTGGTGATTTGTTAATGGATCCACAAGGAATAGAAGGTAGTGGCAGTATTGAAAAGGGTCTTGGTTTATTAGGTATTGAAACGACTTTTATGGCCAATAAAAAAACGGTTCAAATATCAGGTACGATTATGTCAACAAAGGAAGAAGTATCTGGCTATGAAATTCATTTAGGTCGCTCGGAGTTAAAACAAGGCACAAAACCATTTATTTCTTTACAAGATGGCCGTTTAGATGGTGCTGTATCCGCAGATGGAAAAGTATATGGAACATATTTGCATGGTATTTTCCATAATCGCCATGTTACTAGACGCATCATGAATGAAATTCGTATTCAAAAAGGACTAACACCTTTAGCAATTGATGTTAAAAGTGATGCAGAGCTACGTGATGAAGCCTATGAAAGATTAGCAAATCATGTACGAGCGCATGTAAATATGGAACAGGTTTATGAGATTATGCAGCGTTAATACCTATAATAATTAAATATTTTCATTATGAGGTGTAGCAATTATTTGTTACTTAAAAGGGAAGCTCGATGCAATTTCGACACGGTACCCGCCACTGTAATTCGGAGCAAGTTATACAAAACCACTGAGCAATCGGGAAGGGATAACGCGCAATGAAGATAAGTCAGGAGACCTGCCTCGTAATAAACAGTACACCTACGGGATTATAGGGAGGGCGTTGTACTATCCACTTTGCTGAATAGTGTTAGCTTTCGCATGTAAACAATCCTATGTTTACATGTTTTTTTTCGGTTTTGAATCAGTTTAATACAAAAATTTAAGATTCAAGGAGAGATAAAAATGAAAAAAAGTTTTCAAAGATTACTATTCAGTTTTATATTTGTGCTTTTATTAGTTGGATGCTCGAATGACAAAGAACAGGCTACACCAGCAAGTGCAGTACAACAAGAATCAACACAATCAACGGATAACATCACTTTTACAGATACAGCAGGTAAAGAAATTACGTTAGCTTTACCCATTACTAAAGCGGTCGTCATAAATCGAAATACAGCAGAAGCCTTAACCTTACTAGGTGCTTCTGATGTCATCATCGCAACGGGTGATTATACGATTAAAAACAATGGCTATTTAGGGTTAAATCATTTACCGGATGTAGGTAAAACAAATGAACTGAATATTGAATCCATCTTAGCATTAAAGCCTGAAGTAGTATTTACGTTTACGAATCGACCGGACAATTCGCTGGAAGAAAAATTAGAGCCAGCGGGTATAAAAGTTGTGCGATTAAATAACTATTTGCCAGAGGAAATGGATGAAGAGCTTCTTACTCTTGCTAAAATCTTTGGGAAAGAAGAAAAAGCGCAACACTATTTAGCTTGGAAACATGACATAGAACAAACTTTAGCCGAACGTGTGAAAGAAATCCCCGAAGAGGAGAAGAAAACAGTACTTGCCTTATCTGCGGGTGCTTTAAATACAAATGGAAAATATAACATTTACCCAGCCACAACTCTTCAAGGGGATGCAGGGGTTGGTGAAGGCTATGCAACCATTTTAGCTGGTGGGCTGGACCCTGCTAAAGATATCAAGTGGGACCCAACAGAATCCTCTACAACAGTAAATGTTGATGAAGAATACGTATTAACAGTAAATCCAGATGTCATTACTTTACATGGGAATTTCTATGGTGGTTATGAGGCGACAGATGCAACGAGTTTTACAGAAGTATTAGATAACGTTGTGAACAATACAGCTGTTAGCCAAATGACGGCAGGGAAAAATAAAGATGTATATATGTTCTATACCAATTTCTTCGGATCAGATAAAGGGTTTATCGGTCGCGTACAATTAGCAAAATATTTATACCCTGAACGCTTTGCAGACATAGATGTGCAAACCTATATCGATGAATATTTTGAAGATTGGTTAGGTGTTGAGTCGCATGGTATTTGGTATTACGGAGCGAATTAAGGAGCATATGTGATGACAACTTTGAGGACAAACAAGCAAGTCCAGAGTATAGCGGTGAAAGAATGGAGCATTGTACTCGGACTGCTTGCACTTTTATTCATCACTACTGTATTTGCCCTTGCAACTGGTAGTGCAACGATTCCATTCAGGCAGCTTTTAGGAATTGAACAAATGACGGATGAAATGAATAGCTACATTCTGAAAGAAATTCGTATGCCACGCATATTACTAGCGATTATCACCGGCATGTCGTTAGCCATTGCAGGGGTCATTATGCAAGTGCTCCTAAAAAATCCTCTTGCAAGCCCTTTTACATTAGGGGTTTCGAGTGGCGCATCTTTTGGGGCTGCACTGGCGATCGTGCTAGGCACGAGTGTATTTGGCATGAACCTAGTTACTTCTGGTAAATGGCTAATTGCGTTTAATGCTTTTTTCTTTGGCTGTATAGCTGTATTAATTGTATACGGAATTTCTGTATTAAAAAATGGCTCAACTACTGTCCTTTTACTTGCTGGAGTAGCAATTGGCAATTTATTTTCAGCAGGTGTTTCAGCAATGAAATATTTTTCTGATAATGAAGCATTAAAAAACTTAGTTGTTTGGCTCATGGGAGGATTTTGGGGAGCAAGCTGGGATGTAGTGTATATTTTAGCTCCCATGCTTGTAATAGGCTTCGTTATATTAATGCGCTTATCATGGAGCTTTAATTCACTTAATGCGGGTGATGAGGTAGCGAAAACACTTGGCGTAAACATAAAGGTGTTAAAAGTTGGCAGTTTACTACTGGTCACGCTGCTTGCATCTAGTGCCATAGCATTTGTAGGTATTATTGGCTTTATTGGATTAGTTGCCCCGCATATTGCCCGCATGCTTATTGGGGTAGATTATCGATTTTTGTTACCCGTTTCAGGCTTACTTGGTGCAATACTATTACTTGCAAGTGATACCGTTGCCCGAACGATTTTAGCACCAATAGAAATTCCTGTAGGTATTATAACGTCCTGCATTGGTGCACCGTTTTTTATCTATATATTGCTTCAAAAGAAGAAGGATTATTGGGGGTAGAAGATGGGACTGGAAATACACAATTTATCGTTTCATGCAGGTAAGAAACTGATTTTGCAACATATCAATTGTTCATTTCAAGCTGGACAATTTATATCTATTATTGGTCCAAATGGAGCCGGTAAATCAACTTTACTAAAATGCTTAGCATCAGTTAGTAAACCGTCTGGGGGAACGATTGTCATCAATGGACAGCCATTGAAAACCATTTCGACGAATGAGCGAGCAAAATTGATTGGTTATGTACCGCAGCATTTTTATCAAAGTTTCCCGATGACAGTGAAAGAACATGTCATGCTTGGCCGCAAACCATATATTCAGTGGAATGTTACAAACATTGACAAAGACATTGTACGAAATACCATATCTTATTTAAAGCTAACACATCTAGAAGATGCTTTTGTCGATGAGTTAAGTGGTGGTGAGCGACAACGTACAGCCATTGCACGAGCACTTGTACAGCAACCACAGATTTTTATGCTGGATGAACCAATATCAGCGCTCGATATTAATCATCAGATTCAAGTGTTAAATGTTGCGCGTGAATTAGCGAACAACGGACATCTCGTACTAGTGGTGCTTCATGATCTAGAATTAGCAGCGCGTTTTTCGGATGAATTAGTACTCTTACATAACGGAGAAATTTATGCAACGGGGACTCCGGAAGAAGTACTCACACCGATGCATTTGCGGGAGGTATATGGTGTTGAGGCTGAAATCGTTCATAGTCAATATGGCTTGAAAATAACAGTTGTTGACATAGTAGAGGAGGGTATTCATGAAAGGACCATTAAATATTAATTTTGAAGCGCTATGGCAGGAAGGGATGCACGATTGGCATGGGCAAATGCCAGTGCGTATGGTGGATGATGCATTAGAGGAGGCTTTTTGGGCCGCATCCATGTCCAAAAAAAAGCCGAGGCAAACGGATCATTATGCAGAAAAAATAGTTGAAGTCATAAAACAACATATTGATTCGACAGACACGGTACTTGAAATTGGGCCAGGCTGGGGGAATTATACGTTTCCGTTAGAGCAATATGCAGCAAGTGTGACATGCGTAGATAGTTCAGAAAGCGTTCTCGCATATTTAAAGACACACACAAACAATACGCAGTTCGTACATGCCAAGTTTGAAGAAGCAAATTTAGAACAGCACGATGTGGTAATAGGAGTTAATTGCTTTTACCGGATGTACTATATGAATCAAACGTTATTAAAAATGAATCGCTTAGCTAGGAAAAGGGCCATTATTGGTATGACGACTGGTCCTATTCAACCTCACTACAATGTGCTTCATGACAAATATGGTTATGCGATTAAATTCCCTCGGCGTGATTATATAGAAATTTTAAATATGCTGTATCAGCTTCATATATTTGCAGATTGTCAGATGATACCGCTTGTTCGTGAATACCGTTATGACAGTAAAGAGGGGTTATTAGCTGCACAGAGTAAGAAAATAATAGATACAAGCTATGATTTAGCGCATGTTGAAGAAGCGTTAGAGCCGTTTATTACAATTGAAGGTAAAGAATATGTGTACCGCCATACGTTTTATGCTGCAGTTATCTCTTGGACACCAAATGAGAGTGTAGGAAATAAATAATGATAGATTCTCCAAAAAAACAATCGCTAGTTATTGGTTTTTTAATCATTATATTAATCGGTTCAATGACAATGGCCATCATGGTCGGTTCGGTATCTATTACGCCTTCAATTATTTGGCAAGTCATCTTATCAAATTTAGGTTTAGATTCCTTATTTACAGCTAGTTTTTCGAAATCACAAGAAGTGATTATTTGGCAAATACGTGTACCTCGGGTATTACTTGCAGCCATTGTAGGAGCTGGACTAGCTATTAGTGGAGCAGCCATTCAAGCGCTAGTTCGAAATTCTATTGCTGATCCTTATATTTTAGGCGTATCTTCTGGTGCATCGGTTGGAGCAACCTCAGTTATATTGCTGGGCACCTTTTCTTTTCTTGGCGTATATGCGTTATCACTGGCTGCATTTATAGGAGCTTTGATGGCGGTCATTATTGTGTTCATGTTAGCACGTGTGCATGGCAGAGTTTCAGTCATTCGGCTACTTTTGGCTGGGATAGCCGTTTCACTTGTCCTTTCAGCCATAACCAATTTCATGCTTATGATGTCAAAGGAAGAGGGGGGCATGAAAGCTGTCATGCACTGGATGCTTGGCAGTCTGGCCGGTGCTAAATGGAGCAATATTATGGTGCCTTTTTTAGTCTTTATTGTTGCCTATACAGCTCTTCGCATTTACGCAAGACATTTAAATGTCCTCTTACTAGGAGAAGAATCAGCGGTAACACTTGGCATTTCTTTAGAAAGATTTAGACTACTACTACTTATTATTGTGTCCTTACTTACGGGAGTGTTAGTAGCTGTTAGTGGCTCTATTGGCTTTATTGGATTAATTATTCCACATATTGTACGAATGGGAGTCGGTTCTAATTATCGTCTTGTTTTACCGTTTAGTGCGCTAACTGGTGCCGTTTTTCTTGTATGGGCAGATGCTTTTGCCCGAATTGTCATTGCACCTGAAGAGATGCCAATTGGAATTATTACAGCAATATGTGGTTGCCCATTTTTTATTTGGATGTTGCGAAAACAAAGCTATTCATTCGGTGGGGGTGATACATAATGGTATTTCGTGTAGAAGACATAACGGTGGCTATTGGTGAGAAAACAATCATTGAAAAAATGTCTTTTCAAATGAAGGGAGGACAACTTATTGGATTAATCGGTCCGAACGGAAGTGGAAAATCCACACTGCTGAAAAGTATGTACCGCTATTTAAAACCAAAGAATGGACATATTTATTTATTCGAACAAGATGTGTGGAAACAAAATGAAAAGCAAGTGGCTAAAAGAATGGCCGTAGTAGGACAAGAAACCCCCGTATTATTTGAATTTACTGTCCGAGATTTAGTAGCGATGGGACGGACTCCACATAAGAAATTATTCGAAGTGGATAATAAAGAAGATGCACTCATTGTACAACAAGCATTAGAGCAAACAAACATGACCCATTTAGCAGACCGACAATTTAGTACCCTTTCTGGAGGCGAAAAAAAACGAGTAGTCGTTGCACGGGCTTTAGCACAGCAAGCTCAAGTACTGGTGTTAGATGAGCCAACGAATCATTTGGACATTCAACATCAATTGCAATTAATGGATTTAATACGTAGACTTCCGATAACCGTCATTGCTGCACTGCATGATTTAAATTTAGCTGCAACATATTGCGATTCAATTTATGTCTTAAAGGACGGATTGTTATGTGCAGAAGGGACGCCTGAAGAAGTATTGACCCCGAATTTAATAAAACAAGTATTTCATGTGAAGGCTGAAGTGTCTAAACATCCTTTAACCAAAAAGCCACAATTGTTTTTTTTATCGGAGCAATGGGACTGAGAAGAATAGGAGAGAAATAATGAAAAAGATATGGTTAGCTATAGTAGCCTCTATGCTATTCATTTTAGGGGCATGCAATAATGAAAAGATTGAACCGGCAACAGCTGATTCACCAAATAACGAGCAAACAGAACAACAAACAGTCATTACAATTGAAAATAACGACACCGTTCAGGAATATACAGAAGCGCCAACACGGGCAATTTCATTAAACCAGCATGTTACAGAAATTATGTTAGCGCTAGGTTTAGAAGATTCGATGGTAGGTACAGCTTATTTAGATGATGAAATTTACGCACCGCTTCAAGAAGAATATAAAAAAGTACCTGTATTAGCAGAGCAATACCCAACGAAAGAGCAAGTAATTGATGCTGAAGCTGATTTTTTATATGGTGGCTGGAAAAGTGCCTTCAGTGAAAAAGGAGTAGGTACACCTGAAGAATTAGCAGAGCTTGGCATTCATACGTATGTACAAACCTCTTCAACGATGACAGGACCTAAGTTAGAAGATATTTTCGTAGATATTCGTAACATTGCGAAAATCTTCCGAATTGAAGACAAAGGGGAAGCTTTGATTGAACAAATGACAGCAGATGTAGAAGCAATCACTGAAAAGTTGCCACAAGTAGAAACTAAACTAAAAGTATTAGTTTTTGATAGTGGAGAACAAGACGTATTTACTGCAGCACAAAACTTTATGAATGAGCTAGTCACAATAGCAGGCGGTCACAATATATTTAGTGATGTGGAAGCAAACTGGACGACAGTATCCAAAGAGGATGCAGTAGATCGCCAACCTGATGTCATTGTTGTCATCGATTATGGTTCAACCTCAGCCGAACAAAAAATAGCGTTTTTAAAACAAGATCCAGCACTTAGTACAACACCAGCCGTACAAAATGAGCGCTTCGTTATTTTACCATTATCAGCCGCGTCTGAAGGTGTACGTGTCGCAGAAGCAATTGAAATATTAGCGAAAGGCTTTTATCCAGAAAGCTTTACTCATTAATGTGATATGGATGAACGTTTGATAAACGAAAAGGGGCGTTCTACATTGAGTACACATCCAATCAAGCAAACAAATGGACCCTTTACAATGCCAAATAAAACATTTGCGACATTAAGAGAAGAAGGGGACTTTACATGTCTGTCGGTTGCTCCTGGTATTATCAATAAGCATTTTTCTGCAAAACAGCTGACCACTATAGCAGAAATGGTTGGTGATACAGGTGCGATTAAATATTCTGCTTCACATTGCTTACTCATAACAGTTGAAGCGCAGCGGGTAGAAAAAATAATAGAGGCATTTGAGGCAGTCGATTTATATGTGTTACCAAAAGGAAATGTTGCCTTGTTTAAATGGTGTGACTTTTGTGATGGACAAGAGCTTCCCGCATTAGAGCTAGCACAGGAACTTTATGATGCAGTGGAAGGTTTTGAGACGAAGCAGCGAGTACGTATTGGTTTTAATGCTTGTGCATCGGCTTGCTATAACGCAGTTTACGATGATATTGGACTTGTCTATCATAGTGGCTCGGTTGATATTTGGGTGGGCGCCATTCCAATGGGACGACAGGCTAAGCCAGGCGTGTTAGTAGCCAAAAAAGTGCCTGAGCAACGCCTCACTTCGTTATTATTGGCATTATTACAGCTATATAACGAACAGGCGAAAGATCATGAAGCATTTTCTAAATTTGCAAAACGGCATGATTTTTTACAACAATGGTTTGATGAACAACTAGCAGTTCAATATTTAGATCAGGAGGCGAGTAAGTTTTGACAACATGGAATTTGCAAGGGACACAGCGACATTTATTAATTTGTAACGGTGCAACATGTATGACAGCTGGTGGTGAAGAGGTAACGCAAGCCATTCGTCGGGAAATTAAACAACATAATTTAGATGAACAAATTCATACGACGCGAACAAGATGTAATGGACGCTGTAAAGATAAATGTGTGGTGATTTCCTATCCAGATGCAACATGGTATCACGTACCCTCCGAAGAGGTTGCACGCGCAATTGTTCATGAAAATGTAGAGGACAAGAATATCATTTACCGACATGGTGCAGATGGCTTTATGCGAAATGAACAAAGTGATGCAATCAAAGGGATCGAGAAACGCAAGAAAAAGAAACGGGAGGGAGAGCCGATGAAAAAAGCCATATTATTTGTAGGACACGGGAGTAAATTACAGGCAGGTAATGACGAGGTCCGTCAGTTTGTAGAGCGTACATCGTCTTTAATCGATCCTGCTACATTAGTAGAAACATGCTTTTTAGAGTTTGCCTCACCAAATATTGAGGAAGGCATTCAACTATGTGTGGAAAAAGGCGCGGATGAAATCCATGTTGTCCCTATCATCTTATTACACGCAGGCCATTCAAAACTTCATATACCAGCGGAAATCGAACATGCGAGAGAGCATTTCCCAGACATTACGTTTACATACGGGCAAACGATTGGACTTCATGAAGAAATTTTTGAAATTCTAAAAACGCGTTTAGAAGAAATTGGTTTTGATACAACGGCAAGACATGAGGATACGGCTATTTTATTAATAGCACGAGGTGGTAGTGACCCATATGCAAACGCTGATTTTTACAAAATTTCGCGTCTGTTATATGAAAAACTAGATGTAAAGTGGGTAGAGAGTGCATTTATGGGCGTTACAACACCTCTTGTTGAGGAAGGAATCGATCGTTGTATTAAACTAGGCGCAAAAAAAATCATTATGCTTCCTTA
>DEQI01000298.1:4389-13063 GCA_002360295.1 Planococcaceae bacterium UBA3370 | reverse complement strand
AATTTGAAGGCACTCTTCATATATTTATATGGTTACATCTTGTTTTTTAAAAAAGCTTTTCAAAGCTGCATAGACATCCGTTTTATACTTCAAAATATAATAGCGAAATTTCGGATCTTCTATTTTTTTATAGTTGGACATTAAAGAAGAGGCTCTGCTATAGGCATTGACTTCGCCGTAGCCAAACATTTGCGATACATCCATGAGTTCCTTTACTAATTTCATGCAGCGTTCATTGTCTGATGATAAATTTTCGCCATCTGAAAAATGCACAGGATAGATGTTATAGCGAGATGGTGGATATTTTTGTTGAATGAGCTCTAATGCTTTGGCATAAGCGGATGAACAAATGGTACCTCCACTTTGACCTTTAGTGAAAAATTCCTCTTCTGTCACTACTTTTGCTTCCGTATGGTGTGCAATAAATTCAATTTCAACAGATGTATACTTTGAACGTAAAAATCTTGTCATCCAAAAGAAAAAGCTTCGAGCACATGCTTTTTCAAAGTTCCCCATTGATCCACTTGTATCCATCATTGCTAAAACGACCGCTCGAGATTCTGGTTTAACCACTTCATCCCAAACTTTAAATCGTAAATCGTCATTATGAATCGGTGTAATAGAAGCTTTCCCTTTTATCGCATTTCGTTTGATCGCAGTTAAAATCGTTTGTTTTTTATCGATATTGCCCATTAAGCCTTTTTTTCGAATATCATTAAACTCAATTTTTTCAGTAGGTATATTGGCTACTTCTTTTTGCTGTAAATTCGGAAGCTCTAATTGCTGAAACAAAACGTCCTGCACATCATCCATACTAACTTCCGCTTCATAGTAATCTTCACCGGCTTTATCCCCAGCTTTTGTGCCTTGACCAGCACCTTTTTTTTGTCCTGCCCTGCCATCTCGAGCCACTACATCACCAATTTGACTGTCTCCTTGACCTTGACCAACATGCTTTGATTTATCATAGTTATAGCGAATTTTATACTCATCTAATGATCGGATTGGAATTTTAATCACTTCTCGCCCGTTCGATAATATAATGCTTTCTTCACTTACTAAGTCAGGTAAATTGTTTTTTATAGCCTCATCTACTTTTTCCTTATGCCGTTGTTGGTCTTGTTGCCCTTTACGATGGAGTGACCAATCTTCACGAGAGATGACAAAGTGGCTATTATCATTTTCGCTCATTTATATCCTCCCTCAAAAATTTCTTTGTCTATCATATGCGATTTTTTGTCGGTATTTCACTAAAAATAGAAATAAAAAAATGTCCAAAAAGTTTAAGAACAAGCTTTTTGGACATTCCTATAGTTTTAGCGATTTAACAAGCTTCCTACATAGCGTAATAATTCATTTGCTGAAGTTGAATTATAGCCATGTTCATTGATGAGCGTCGCAACGACTTCATTGATTCTTTTCAACTGGGACTCATCCGGTGTTTGTGAAGATGTTGTGATTTTCACGATATCCTTTAAGTCCGCAAATAATTTCTTTTGAATCGCCTCTCGTAATCGATCATGTGAATTATAATCGAACCGTTTTCCTTTTCGAGCATATGCAGAAAGACGAATTAAAATTTCTTCTCTAAATGCTTTTTTTGCATTTTCAGAAATACCAATTTGCTCTTCAATGGAACGCATTAGTTTTTCATCTGGATTCATTTCTTCGCCTGTTAACGGATCATGCAGCTTGTTTTTATTGCAATAAGCTTCCACATTATCCAGATAATTATTCATTAATGTTTTCGCTGATTCCTCATAAGAATAGACAAATGCTTTTTGCACTTCATTTTTAGCAATTTCATCATATTCTCTTCTTGCCACAGCAATATAGTTCATGTAATTTTTGCGATCTTCTTCAGATATGGACGCATGCTGATCAAGTCCGTCTTTTAATGAACGCAATACATCTAATGCATTGATTGAAGGTACTTCCTTACGAATGATAGCTGAAGAAATACGATTAATAACATAGCGAGGGTCAATGCCATGCATTCCTTCATTCGGGTATTCTTTTTTCAGTTCCTCGATATCGACCGCATTATAGCCCTCCACGCTTTCGCCGTCGTATAAGCGCATTTTCTTGACGACATCTACACCCTGCTTTTTCGGTATTTCTAGCCTCGTTAAAACAGAGAAAATAGCAGCGACGCGTAATGCATGTGGTGCAATATGGACATGTGCCATATCACTTTCCTTAATCATCTTTTCATAAATTCGTTCTTCCTGACTCACTTTCAAATTGTATGGGATTGGCATCACAATGATGCGAGAGTGTAACGCCTCATTTTTTTTATTGGCAATGAACGTTCTGTACTCTGTTTCATTCGTATGAGCAACAATCAGTTCATCGGCACTAATTAATGCAAACCGCCCCGCTTTAAAATTCCCTTCCTGCGTTAGAGATAATAAATGCCATAAAAACTTTTCATCTAACTTCAGCATTTCTTGGAATTCCATCATACCCCGGTTCGCTTTATTTAATTCTCCATCGAAACGATAAGCACGCGGGTCCGACTCTGAACCGTATTCAGCAATTGTTGAAAAATCAATGCTGCCGGTTAAATCTGCAATATCTTGTGATTTTGGATCAGAAGGCGTAAATGTCCCGATACCAACACGTTTATCTTCAGAAAAGAAAATTCTTTCGATGCGAACATCCTCAATTTGACCGTCATATTCTTGTTCGAGACGCATCGTATTAAGTGGTGACAGGCTTCCTTCAATACGAATCCCGTACTCTTCATAAAAATCACTACGTAAATGGTGAGGAATTAGATGAAGTGGGTCCTCGTGCATTGGGCATCCTTTAATCGCGTAAACCGCGCCTTCATCTGTTCGTGAATACTGTTCAAGGCCATTTTTCAACAATGTTACGATCGTTGATTTACCACCACTTACTGGGCCCATTAATAACAAAATTCGTTTGCGAACGTCCAATCTTTTTGCTGCAGGGTGAAAATATTCTTCTACAAGTCGCTCTAACGCTGTTTCTAGACCAAAAATTTCCTTACCGAAAAATTTGAACATCTTTTGCTCATCACGTTCCTCAACACCAGCGCTTTTTATCATATTGTAAACACGTGAATGAGCTGTTTGAGCAATTTCCGGCCTTTCTTTTACAAGCTGTAAATACTCTGCAAAATTGCCTTCCCACTTCAGCCTGTCTTCTTCTTCCCTATAACGTCTAATTTTATTTAAAATGTCGATTTGTTTTCCCTCCATTCAGGGCGCGGTTTATACATAGTATGAAAGGAGAGAAATTATGATACCTACTAATGGCCAATCGTTTTTTCATATTTTTTTAGCTAATAGCTAAACGTCATTTCTTATCCTTGATTCGGCTCTTCTTGAACAGTTTCTGTTTTCTGAGGTGTCTTTAAATAGGTCCAAATACGTAAAACATATTCGAAAGGGCCATGATTGTACTTAGATAAGAACCAATTACTAAATACTACCTGAAGAGCAAAAATAACAAACGATAATAGTATGCCGACTGTGATACCTAAACGACCAAACAATCCGAATCCATAACCGTAAAATAATGTCGTGCAAATGATTGACTGTACGAGATAATTTGTTAGTGACATGTAGCCTACATTGTTAAATAATGCAGCTAATTTCTCACCAAATGACGAATGATAAAGAAGTGCAAAAGCACCTATATACCCAGCAGAAAGCACATATGTACCAATCATAAAGCCCAACTCCCCAATGCTTCCTTCTAAGAAAATTAAGCTTTTCAATGCAATTCCGATTGGCAATAGATACGCCCATTGTCGATAAAGTTTCTTTTCTTTATCTGGATTTGAAAACTGCCCTTTTTTTGCTATTCCCATACCGATTAACATGAAAGGTCCTAACATAATAGGACTAAATAGAAGCAAAACAATGAATGTAATAATGATTAAAGATATCGGATTAAATAATTCAGAGGCTTCTGTAAAATTCGCAATGCGATTTTCAACTATATCCATATAAGAACCTGTTGCATATATTGCTGTTTTTTCCTCTGTCAATGGGGACTGTTGGGTAGGTGTATCTAATAGTACATGGCTATAGAATAGAGTAACAACGATGAACACGGAGATAATCGCGGCCCATGTAAAACAAGTCTCTGCCTCTCGTTTCAGGAACAGTATACAAAATAAAACTGTTGCACTATAAGCTACTAATACATCGCTTTCCGAAATAAAAATAAGATGAATAAAGCCGATGAATAACAATCCAATCGCACGTCGTATAATGACCCAGCGACTCTTTTTTAAAGAGTAATCCAGTTTAACAAGCGAGAAGCCAAATAAAAAAATAAAAATCGGGTAAAATGTCCCTTCTACAAAAATTTTAATCAAATAATAGCTCATTTTATCTACCATAGATGCTGTGGAAATAATGACATCATTATTCGTACCGTACTGAAAAAACAGCATATTAGCTACTAACATACCAAGCACCGCAAATCCTCGTAAGCTATCAATCATCCCAATTCGTCTAGCCTTCGTCATAAACTTCACCTTCCATTCGTTATATATTTTTAAAAATGACTATAAAAAACAAATAGCTACAATTTAATTATTACATATTTACAAAATTATTGTAATTAATGGGTTTATTTCGGTTCCACCAGAAGCCAATATATGTTTTGTGTAGCGATAGCGAAGCGTCAGCTACAGATGTTTTGTGTAGCGATAGCGAAGCGTCAGCTACAGATGCTGGTTACGAATAGTTGAAATTGTCTAAGGTAAATAACTTTCAGGATTAGATAAATAACTTCCAGTAATAGATAAATAACTTTGTATATTATATAAATAAGTTCCAGTATGAGATAAATAACTAGAGCTTTATGGACAAATTAAAAACAAGGCTGTCTAAAAAGCGATTTTCTAGACAGCCTTTATTATGTTATTCACAAAAGAAGCACTTCTATCAAAAAAGTTGTCTTCTTTATTGCCATTTCCTCACTGCCATCTGTTCTAATTCGTAACGTTTTATAAGGATGCTCATTTTTTGATACCATTTTTCACATTCCTCAAAAGCGTCTTTATACAGATCATCATCTTTTTCTAGCCCTTTATCACTATCCAAAACGATTAGTTCAACAATCGGATCCTCTAGCTCATCCATCACCATTTTTATAGAAAGTTTATGTACTTTTTCATCATCCTCTTCTATTTCATCATCTTCTGCTACTGTCTTGTCCTTTTTAATGATTAGCCCACTATTATGTCTAGCATTTTTTAATACTACGTTACCATCTTCCAAAATTGCCACTTCATAAATATGGTGAAAGGGAATGGCTTTACAGCTTATTTCTTCATCAAAGTCTTCTCTATTGGCAATATAAAGCGTATTCGTATGAGCATTTAATAACAAGGCACTTAAATAATCTTCCGACATAATATATTGCGTATGAGGTATTTTTTTAAATGCTTCTTCACTAGCCTGTTGTAACTCAGCTAATTCTTTATTTAATTGATGTGTCGCTATTAAATAACTCCGAACTGCTAGTAGTAACAATACAAGGGCAATGAAAAAATATATCTTTCTACCAATGGATGTTTCCATTTCAAATGCTAAAAATAAATACACAACACTTAGAAAAAATAGGAACAGTGTTTTCATGACAGATCCACCTTACATCTTTAATTAGGCAAGCGATAAATAAAAATATAACTCTTGAGGTTGATTTCCACTCCTGGAGGCGTCCGCTCGGAGTGTATATAGCCAATCCGAATTTCAATGGTGAACGAAAATATCTATTTTATACAAATCTTATTCACTAGAATTGTTTTTCATACTTTTGTTTTCAAAATAAGTAGTACTGACAGTTGTAACTAAATGTATCGAAACATATACTAGAAGCAAGAAGAGAATAAAAAAACCGATTGATGCGACAACATCAATCGGTCAAAAATAATAGCAGGTCCCTTAGGGGTTGGCTATTTAGGGAGTAAACCCATCTTTAGCGCTAACTCAAGGATGGGTTATTTTTTATTATTATGAGACAGAATCGTAATCATTAGTGTTGCAAACGCAATGGCAAACATTAATGCTTCAAAAACTGTCAAAGGCATCACCCCCTTTCTATTAGAAAATGGGAGTGAGCCAACCACCCTCGAGCTACCTATTCTATTACAAAAATTATACTATACTTCATGCATTTAATTCATTTCAAAACCAATTTTATCCTCTGTATTTATACGTTAATCCTCTTAAGAAGCAGCGGGCAAAACGATCGCCACATTCCTTGTAATTTTTATGACTTGGATTACGTAAAATGGCGCCTATTTCCCCTTTTGATACCGTTACGCCGCCTTCATATAAAAGATCAAGGACATCCTCGCTCGTTAAAGATAAAGCAATTTTCACTTTTTTTATTAACATATTGTTTGGACTTTCCTTACTTGGAGCAAGCTGAACAGCAACAATATTGCCATCCTTATCTCGTTGTGGACCACGTTTAAACGTGATAAAACCATTTAAGAATGCCTCTAACATTTTATTATTACATTTAATAAAGTTTTCTGGTGCCTCTTCATCTTCTTGCACTTTAATGAGCATATTCAACACTTCTTCCTTTGAAAAGCTCATATTGCCCAGCTTAAAAATTTCTACCATTTCTATATTTTTAATATCGAACGCATAACGCAGTCGAATTAATATATCATTATTTGTCATGTAAAACCTCCTGATGTTCCTCAACCACAATCTCTTAATTATAAAATAGATAATAGAAGATTTAGTATATAAATGTCCATGCCATCTTCACATGACTTTTAGTTTACCCTGTTTCATAAAAAAAATCATACTTTTTAATAAGTAGTAGTTAACCAATTGGCTAAAACTTCCCACGACTTCCGCTAAATGAATGTCCTCCTCCAGTAGTACCTCCACCTTTGTTTGAAGGCTTCTTCACCTTGGACACCGTCGTTCGAACATACTGATCTCGCTGACCAACTACGCTGGATTCACCGCTATTCAAATAGTCTCTTGCACTTACTGTTACTTTGCCTCCTGAACGGTACGCCATGATAGCGACAACGATTAACCCAACGCATATAGAGACAATAAGTTGGAACCACCATTTAAAAAAGAGATGATCAGGTTTATATCCCATATATTCATGCGTTAAATTGAGGTAGGAGGTAAACGCTTCGTAATAGTTACCCGCAGATAATTCCGGCGTAATTGTTTCACGAATTTTTGTTAATCTATTATTTCCTAAATATACTTTACCTTTTTTAAAAGCCGATAAAAAGACATCACGCTGTTGTAAATCAATTACTAACATCGCTGTGTTGCCATGTTTTTTATCATACCCAGGTGCTTGTTCATCATAGAAATCTTTCGTATACTCAACAATGTCCTGATTATTCGATTCATTTAAAGTAATAATTAAAAAGGCCGTATTTCTTTCCTCACTTAACTTACTCGATAAACTTTCTAATTGCGCTTTTTCTTCACTCGTTAATACATTCGCATAATCATAAACAAACTGCTGTTGATTCGTTGATTGGGCACTTACAATGGAATGAAACGGCATGAGCAAAAATAGTACAGCTAAAACAAATAAGAGCATTTTATTGAAACGCATTATCACCAGAAGCCACCTCCGAGCATTGCTGATATACTTTTTAATACAAGTAAAGTCCCAGCAGTAATCCCACTAAACCATGCCATTACTTTCCCTTTACTAATAGGCGGTTTACCGACAACTTTACCTGTCTGTCCATTCATCGCAAATGTATACTCGGCTTTATTATAATCCTGGGTAATCATCCAAACAGGCAATAACACATAGTAGCTTTTCATATTTTTCGTATCTATGTGTTTATCTTTATAAAATACCGTATGATAATGATTTAAAGTCGAGGCAATATACGATTCGATATAGGTACTTATTTTTTCTTTTGCTCTAGGCAGCAGTTCCTCATCTGTATAATTATATTTTTCAGCAATAAACCCAGCTAAATAAGGTGTTTTAAAATCTTTTAATTGGTCATATTGAAAGGGCTCTAATCGATCCATTAATGTATCGCTCAGTTTTTCGGAAGCATCTACTGGAATTTTTACATAGTTTAAATTGAAATCACGAAAAGCATCATAATATTTAGTTTCCGTATATATATATTCACCCTTTGTATATGTACGAACGATAGTACCTACTGCATTTACTTGCACTTTACTATTTAAATCGAATAACCAAAATGGGACATATATGCCCGTCATACTTTTTATTCGTTCTTCTGTCATAAAGCCTTTCGGTGTAAGCAATCCTTTTCTACACCATTTCTTAAAAGCTTTTGTTGCTTCTTCTTTACTAATTGTAAAGGGAATCACTTTTCCTGGTGCAAGATGCCCCGATAGCCGTTCAGCTATTACAACTGCTGATCCACAAAAGCTACAATTCGTTGCAGCCGTTTCTTCTAAAGTGATCAGTACAGCACCACAGTTGTTACAGTTGTATTCCTTCGCTCCATCCTCTATTCCCTTTGCCGTAATCAGATGTTCAGGATAAGTGTCTATATTTTCTTGTCTTCCACAGCTTTCACAAGTTAACAGACCCGTATCAGCGTCAAAATTCATATCTCCTGCACAGCTTGGGCATGTATAGTGAAGTATCATTAAATTTACACCTCATTTTATAATCAGCTTAAAAACGGCATTCCTAC
>DEQI01000298.1:2750-4332 GCA_002360295.1 Planococcaceae bacterium UBA3370 | reverse complement strand
ACATTGCAAATTCGCTAAAATCACTTTTCTAAAATAAATGTACCATGATTTAAACGCATTTCTTTTTCACTTTGGCACACAATAACGAACGGAGGTGAAAAAACATGGCGAAAAAAGGCAAGACAAGCTTCAAAAAAGATAAGAAAGAAAAGAACACTAAAAATTATAAAAACAATAAAGAAGAAATTGCAGCTGAACAGCACATCGAGTTCGTCAAAAGAAAAGAGCTGAATAAAAAGCTGAACCCATAAAATATCTTAAACATGGAGACTATCTTGTAACTCCTTACAAGATAATCTCTCTAATCTCCAATGCTTTTGGAGCGATCCCTATTCTTCACCTCTCAATTTAGTATGGATATATAGAGAAATTTTTATCATATCAAATGAAACGACCATTTTAGCCTGAGTGCATTCAATATTATTTAAAGAAGGTTATGTAAAATGAAAACGATATTCGACATCTACAAAAGGGATATTCGAAATATTATTACTAATTGGGTTGCTTTAATCGTTATCGTTGCACTCATGTTCCTCCCCTCCTTATATGCTTGGTTCAATATAAAAGCATCCTGGGATCCTTATAGTAATACGAGCGGCATTTCAGTTGCGGTAGTTAATAGTGACCAAGGAGCCGTTTTGGATGGGAAAGAAGTGAACATCGGTAGCAAACTTACGGACGAACTGAAGAAAAATGAAGCGATCGGATGGACATTTGTCAATAAAGAAGAAGCGGATAGAGGCGTAAAAAACGCTAAATATTATGCCAGCGTCACCATACCTGAGGATTTTTCTCGCAGTATCGCGTCTATCACTGAAAGCGAGCATAAAAAAGCGGAAATCATCTATACCGTAAACGAAAAGAAAAATGCGGTGGCACCTAAAATAACGAAAAGCGGTGTTACTGCCATTCAGCAGCAGGTGACTGCCAGTATCGTCGAAACAGTTGATTACCTGATATTCGAAATTTTTAACAAGCTTAGTGTGGAAATTACGGAGAACATCCCCCAAATAAAGAGCTTACTACAAATTATTTATGAAGTTGATCGTAAAATACCGGAAATAAACAAAACCGTGGACGAGGCATATGAAGGAGCTGTTACATTACAAAATGTTGTCAATCAGACGCAGGATAATATGCCGCTCATCAAGGATACGGTAAATAAAGCCTCACAGGCAGCTGAATCAGGTGGCGTGTTTTTAGACCAAGTAAAAGATGCATTAACGAATGTCAATCCCTATATAAAAGACAGTTTGACTTCATTAATGACAACAGCGCAAATTACCGATTCCCTCATAGGTAATGTGATCCTTTTACTGGAATCAAATCCTATAGAAGCGAGAGATTTGCTTGAGAGCGTAAAAGGAAGACTGGGTGATGAGCAGACGACGACGTCTCATTTACTTGATTATCTTTATTCATTAGATAATCTCTCTAATAAGAATACACTTTCCAACATAGTTGATCAGTTACTCAGTCAACAAACCACCCTACAAAGCTTATATGAATCAACAACAGCGATTGCCGACAGTACCGATCAACAACTATCCTTAGAGTTTTTGACAAAGCTGAAAAACGACTC
>DEQI01000298.1:0-2614 GCA_002360295.1 Planococcaceae bacterium UBA3370 | reverse complement strand
CCGAAATTAGAAGCTTTATTAAAGACAGCCACTTCTACCGTTAATATAGGTATTGAAGATATTGAAAAGTTAAAAAAGGATCTTCCATCAATTGAAAGTGCCATCCAGTCTACAGCTCAAAAACTAAAAGCTTTAGACGAAGATCAACAGCTAACCGAAATGCTTGAGCTTTTAAAGCTTGATGCCAAAAAGGAGGCGGAATTTCTAGCAGCTCCTGTAGATATTAAACAAATCAGCCTTTATGAAATACCGAACTACGGGTCTGCCATGTCTCCCTTTTTCACTACTTTATCGCTATGGGTAGGCGTATTAATACTAGTATCCTTACTTTCCGTTAATGCGGTTCCTTTATCTGAACATATCGATAAAAGAGGTATACGCTTAGCCTATTTGGGGAGATTCCTTACTTTTGTGACGATCGCTATTTTTCAGGCGCTGATTGTTACATTAGGGGATATCTTTTTACTAAAAGCCTATGTCATGAATAAAGCAGCCTTTATTTTATTCGCCGTATTTATAAGCATTGTTTTTTGTATGATTGTTTATACGTTAGTTTCCGTATTTGGTAACGCTGGTAAAGCGTTAGCAATGATTCTTTTAGTACTCCAAATATCTGCTTCAGGAGGAACATTCCCGATAGAGGTCATGCCAAAATTCTTCCAAGCTATTCATCCTATTCTCCCCTTTACGTATGCCATTGGAGGGATGCGGGAAACGGTAGGAGGCATTATTTGGAGCATACTATGGAGTAACGCCGCTATTTTACTCGTATATTTTATAGCCTTTTTCATCATCGGGATTGTTTGGAAAGCTCCATTGCGAGCACAAGTAACTAAATTCACGGAAAAGCTGAAGAAGAGTGGTCTAGTAGAAGATTAAAATGGCATATATTCATCCATTAAAAGAGGTGTCCAGATCATAATAACATCCAGACACCTCACTTTTTTTATATTTTTTGTTTTGTTATTGTGATATTTAACCAGCCAAATACAATCGTTAGTATTGGACTTAATAAGCAAAAGAAAGCAAATGGGAAATAGCTCATTACGGGTACATCAAGCATTTCTGCAATATAAATACCGCATACGCTCCAAGGAACTAAGGGGTTTACGACTGTACCAGCATCCTCCATAACGCGACTTAAATTTTTGGGATGTAAGCCTTTCTCAGCATATTTTTGCTTAAAAGCTTCACCTGTTAGGAGAATAGATAAGTACTGTTCTCCGACTAATGTATTAATGCCAATAGCAGTGAAAGCTGTCCCTGTAATTAATGCGCCGATTGATGTTAATAGCTTCTCCATTTTACTTAGAAGCGTTTGAATGATGCCAAGTGCAAATAGTAATCCGCCCATACTAAGACTGAGTAATACAAGCATAATCGTAAAATACATACTACTAATCCCGCCACGCGTTAGTAGTATGTCAATAACCTCAATTCCAGTATGTGACACATATCCGCTATATAAAATCTCACAATACTCCGCTAAAGAAAAAGAAGTATGCAAAGTTGATAAAACAAGCGCAACGAAAGAGCTAATGATGAGTGTTAAAA
The DNA here is from genome assembly GCA_002360295.1 of Planococcaceae bacterium UBA3370. Lineage (GTDB taxonomy): Bacteria > Bacillota > Bacilli > Bacillales_A > Planococcaceae > Metasolibacillus. The sequence continues at coordinate 1,060 of DEQI01000298.1, read as the reverse complement.
AGGCAGGGATTTTTAGTAATGTACAGACAATCAATACGACCAGTGGCACGAGTGCATACCAATGAATAAAATTCGTATCTAGTAAACTAGATTGATAGGATGAAATCGCATTCGCATCTATTTCTCCTACAGAAGGAGAAAATACGGCATAAAAAATGGCACTCAAAATAAACGCAGGAACTGTAGTCCAGCACATGTTTTTAATATGCTCGAATAAATCAATGTGAACAATACTAGCAGCTAAATTGGTGGTATCAGATAAAGGGGACATTTTATCACCAAAAAATGCACCTGACACGATGGCCCCTGCTGTCAACGCGAGTGATGCGTCAATAGCTCCTCCGATACTCATAAAGGCTACACCGATTGTCGCTACAGTTGTTAGGGAACTACCAATTGCTGTTCCAATAATGGCTGTAATAATAAATACAATCGTATAAAATAAGCTGGCACTAACAATGGACAAACCCATATATAAAATAGTAGGTATTGTACCACTTACGATCCAGCTACTAATTAATAGTCCAATTAAAAAAAAGATATAAACCGCGCCCATTCCTGCCTTCGCTCCTGAAAGCATGCTTTCTTCTAACGCTTTAAATGGAACACGCTTTGCTAATCCATAAAAAATCAGCAAAATGATGGCGAATAAAATAGGTATATGTGGCTTCGCACCTAAGCCCCCTATTGCAGTTGAAATCATCATAATAATGATAGCAACTATTGATAATGCCTCCCAAAAAGAGGGCTTTGTTTTTGCTTCAATGGAAAACATATGCATACTCCTAGATGTTGTAAAATTCAATTTAACGCTGTGAAGTTTAACGCTTCAACGCGTAAAAGTATATGCTAATTCTAGCATGCATAGACTAGATGTCAATAGGTTGAATTTATAAGTAAATAAACATGCAAAAAGCGAAAACCTACAAAGGAATTATTAGATTGCAAAATAGCCATATAATAAATCAAAATTGGATTATGATTAAAAACTAGCCTATATTATACTTTTTGCATTTGCAGTGTTCTATTTTAGGAATGCTGCCAGGCAGCTGCAAAATAA
>DEQI01000102.1:370-4360 GCA_002360295.1 Planococcaceae bacterium UBA3370 | reverse complement strand
TATAACTGGTCTAGTGCTTTTTGATACGAGCTGATTTCGAGAATATCTTTTATTCAATAAAATTTACATTTATTTGTAACTTTCTTCTATATATGTACGTCTATATTATAGGAGGGAATGATTGGATGAAACGATTAATTCTATTAGTGGCTGGTACGATTTTACTTGGAGCATGTTCGGGACAACAATCCAATTCAAACGGAACTACATACGAGTTTTTTCCGGAGGATATTATTTTGAAAAATAAAGAGCATATAGATAATATAGAACGTTTTATTGCGTTTTATAAAAATGCGGAAAATGATAAGCGAGATCAAGTGAGGATTGTTCAACAAACAATTGAAGGTGCGCCTATTTATTATGATGTCGTTTATGCAGACGATAAATTTGAATTAACTATTGATAGTACGAAAGATGCTTATGCCGCAGAAGATCTGCTAAAGACGACATGTAAAGCATTGAATGCGGTAGAAGTAGAACATCGAACAGATTATTTATTGAATGAATGTAAAGGGGAGGAAGGGTATATTATTTTATCGGATTATTAATCATTGTCCTGAAATTAGAATCTTGTTCAATTAGGCACGGTATTTTGTGGAACGTTAGCTCTTAACATCTAAGCAATTAACTATCAATAATAGGTTAGTAGCTAAACTAACAAAGCCTTCAGAAAAGGATATATTCGTCTCAAGGACTAGATAACGCAATTGCAAGACGACTAGCAGTGTATTATGTGAAAGGTGTCAGTAAATAAATGATAAGCTACAAAAGAACAGGAAGTGTATTCGACTCAAACTAGTGAATACACTTCCTTATTATTTATGAAATTGCTTCGATGAAAGCTTTTGGCTCATCTACTAAAATTGCAACTTCTGTATACTGTTTTTCTAAGCCAAATGGCATAATAACTTTTACCGGTGTTTTCATTTTTAAGAGGATATTTGGTTTTGGAGTTTCTAAATCTTTCATAATAAATTGTGCTGTTTCCTTTGAAAGCTTTTGCTGTAAAATCTGTTGATCTACAATAATCTCAGTAATTTGATTGAGCTGAATTTCTGTTCGTTTCATTAAGCCTGCTGATAAGAAAAGAGTGCCGTTACGAACTTGGGCAGGAATTAAGCGAACAGCCTGTAAATCGCCTATGAAAAACAATACAGAATAAATATTTAGAATGAGTAAGATGATTGACACTATTGGATATTTGTTATGTAGCCACCAATGAATACCGAGTGTTTCAATGACAATGGCATGTATGATCATGACTTGGAATGCGACAAAACTTGTTTTCGTATGCAATGTCAATCCTTTTTTAGCCGTTTTTCTCCAGCTAAATAAAGCGTAATAAAACATGAGTAATTCCGAACATAGGACATGTATAAGCGGATTTTTTTGAACATGTGTGTCGACTGCATGAGGGAACGAGAAAAGCAAAGGTGTATTACTGTCACGGATTGATTGAACTATTTTAGGCATATAGCGAATAAGCGACAAAATAAGGAATAGCTCAAAAACAACTATACATAGCTCCATTGCTAGTCCAATCCATGTAATGGCAACATAAGGCTCTAATAATGGTTGCGGAATCATAAGTCGAGCAAGAATACAGCCTGCTGCACTTAACCCAATCAACCAATTCAAACTATATTTTCTTTTTGCAATCATGAAAACAATCGGTGCTACAATCATAAAATCAAGCAATGAACCTAGAACAACCCCATTAGCCTCAGTCGGTATAATACTTCGACCAAACCCCGTATTATATAAGATAAAATTACTCAATAGTATGAGTGTGAATAAGAGGTACCATAAAATTTGCCTTGATTTACTAATGGACATTTTTAACACCTCACTTTTTATCAATTTTCTATCTTACTATATTATACTTTTATTCCAGTAGTTATTAGATATATAATTGTTGTGGAAATGTGTCAAATTTGGAATGGGAAGGAGGGCGATGTTAATGACAATCGTATATTTTATTAGACATGCTCATTCAACCTATACACCAGATGAATTACAACGTCCATTATCAGCGAAAGGAATCAAAGATGCGTTGCGTGTGACGGATATTATGAAAATGGAAGAAGTGGATGTTGTGATTTCAAGTCCTTATTTACGTGCAATTGAAACAGTAGAAGGGGTAGCGGCTTATTTTAAAAAGGAAATACTATTATTCGATCATTTAAGAGAACGCGTGCTAAGTAGCGTTCCAGTGGACAATTTCAAATCTGCGATGCAACAAGTTTGGGACAATCCATTTTTTTCGTTTGAAGGCGGAGAATCTAATATTATGGCACAAAAAAGAGCCATACAAACCTTCCTTCAAATTTTAAAGATATATATAGACAACAAAATAGTGATTGGTACCCATGGCAATATTTTTACTTTAATAATGAATTATTTTGATTCCTATTATGATTTTTATTTTTGGCAGAAGCTCCAAATGCCTGATATTTATAAGTGTACGTTTCAAGGATATGAACTCATTCATGTAGAGAAGATTTGGAAAGCAGTAAGAGAGTAAGTTTTGTAAAGTGGAGGTAAAATGTAAATGAATAATTTGGGAATAATCGATCCTTGGTTTACGGTTCGAAAAATTGACGATAAAACATTCGCAATTAGCGAGTTAGGACATTGGGAAAAAGTGCATTCCTTTTTATTAAAAGGAGCAACAAAGGCAGCGCTTATTGACACAGGTTTAGGCATTGATCATATGAAAAGAGTAACAGATCAGTTGACGGATTTACCGATTGATGTCCTTACAACCCATGTCCATTCAGACCACATTGGTAGTCATGGAGAGTATGACAATATTTTTGTGCATGAATATGAAAGAGATTGGTTAGTCCACGGGATTGTAGGATTATCTTTAGAGCAAATTAGGGCCAATACAGCAAGAGATATTAGTATACCGACACCCGAAAGCTTTAATCCTGATACATATGTACCTTTCCAAGGTGAACCGACTGGACTATTGAAAGATGGCAGTACGATTGACTTAGGAAACAGAAAATTAACGATTCATCATACCCCTGGGCATTCACCTGGTCATATTGCCATTTTTGATGAAATATTTGGGTATTTGTTTACAGGTGATTTATTATATGATGAAACGCCCATCTATGCCTTTTATCCGACGACGAACCCAGTTGATTTAGTAAACTCTTTAGAAAAAATAACAAACATCCCAAATATAAAGATGATTTATGGTTCCCATAATACGTTGGGAATCAACTCAGACATTTTAGATGAAGTAAAGAAAGCGGTCCATTATTTAAGAGAAAATGACTTAGTGAAATTTGGAACAGGAATTCATCAATTTAAAGGCTTTAGCGTGCAGTTTTAAAGTATTTAATAAAATAGAGAAAAGGTGACGTCGATTATGGAAAAGCTATTATTAAAATCTCTTTGTGTTTTTCCGACAGCAGACATTGTCAATACAGCGAATTTTTATGAACAAAAATTAGGATTTAACGCGGTATATTATTTGGAAGCAAAGGAACCTCATATATGTTTGTATCGGGATACAACAGAAATCATTTTAACAATGTCAAATGGACAAAAAGTAATGCCGAACCGTGAACTATATGGTTATGGCTATGATGCTTATTTTATAACAAAAAATCAAGAACAACTTCAAAATGAAATGATGCAATCACAAGTGAAAATAGTCCGTTCACTTAGGAATACAGACTATCAAAATAGAGAATTCGTGATTGAAGATATTGATGGAAGATGGATTGCGTTTGGCATCAAAGGAAATAGAAAATGACTTAAACGAAACCGAGTAGTCTTCAATGAAGACTACTCAATTCTTTTAACATGCTAATGTTATGAATCTGTTTTCTTTTTGATAAAGTAATAGCGATACGATGCAACAACAGTAAAACAGAAAATAATATAAGAAACGGATAATGTAGAGATGTAACGAATCCATTTTGCTTTAGACATAGGTTTTGAAAGGACACTTACATCTAATGTAAAAAAGCA
>DEQI01000102.1:0-177 GCA_002360295.1 Planococcaceae bacterium UBA3370 | reverse complement strand
GAAATGTAAATAGAAAGACCCGACTAATACGGTTGCAGTAAGCAATACACTAGCAAATATAGTTGCGAATATACGCATGTCATCGCCTCCTTAGTATGGTACTATGACGCCAATTCGGACTGTTCGAACGCTATCTTGTTGTAAATAGGGAAGAAGATCGGCCTTTTTCCCAGTTAG
>DEQI01000195.1:4003-5653 GCA_002360295.1 Planococcaceae bacterium UBA3370 | reverse complement strand
TTGAGCACTTTGATGATATGGAGTCTCTAGTTGGGGAAGATATTACATTGCAGCAGGCTTTAATGGAACCTTATCATTTCATACGCTTGAAGACTAGAGAGTTATTTAGGAAATATATGTAACTAGGAGATGATGAAATGTTGTTCGTAATTATTTTAATAGGAGTACTATTTGTAGTATTTGGTACAGCGAAATTAAAGTTACATCCATTTATTGCCTTATTAATTAGTGCATTCTTTGTTGGAATTGCTTCCGGAATGCCATTGTTAACGGTTGTGGAAAGTGTTAACACGGGTTTCGGTGGTTTAATGACCAACATTGGTCTAGTAATCGTTGCGGGAACAATTATCGGAGTGATATTAGAAAAATCAGGAGCTGCCTACCGAATGGCAGAAGTTGTGTTGCGAATTGTAGGGACTAAACGTCCACAATTAGCGATGTCATTAATTGGTTATATCGTTTCGATTCCGGTTTTTTGTGACTCGGGTTTTATCATATTATCAAGCTTAAAAAAATCTTTAGCGAAACGTGCAAATGTGACGATTGCATCGATGGCTGTTGCCTTGGCAACTGGGTTATTTGCAACGCATACGTTAGTGCCACCAACACCTGGGCCCATCGCTGCAGCGGGTAATATTGGTGCTACTGAGTATTTAGGAACAGTTATATTAATTGGATTTTTAGTCGCTATTCCAGCAACAATAGTTGGTTATTTTTGGGCTGTCAAAGTAGCTACGAAAATACGTGTACCAGAAGATGACGTAGAAACATTAGATTATGAAGACATAATTAACTCATTCGGTAAAATGCCTTCAACATTTAAATCTTTTTTACCAATTGTGTTACCCATTATTTTAATAGGGATCGGATCAGTTGCTTCGTTAGTTGGTGATTCTGAATCTACGTTGAATAGCATCTTCATATTTTTAGGATCGCCTACAGTTGCGTTATTCTTCGGTGTAGCTGCAGCCTTCACATTATTACCTGAGTTGAGTGAAGAAACATTAACAACTTGGATTGGTGAGAGTTTAAAAGAGGCGGCCCCTATTTTATTAATTACTGGTGCGGGTGGTGCATTTGGTACGGTTATTAAAAATGCTGGTATAGGTGATATGCTACAAGAAATGGATTTGGGTATGTTTGCCTCAGGAAGTTTATTTTTACTCGTTCCATTCTTAGTGTCGGCAGCATTGAAAACAGCACAAGGATCTTCAACAACGGCATTAGTTGTCACTTCGTCTTTAGTGGCTCCGATGCTTGGCACTTTAGGAATTGAAGGGGCTATTCCATTAGCGTTAGTGGTGATGGCAATTGGGGCAGGCGCTATGACAGTGAGTCATGTAAATGATAGCTTTTTCTGGGTAATCACACAGTATAGTGGAATGGAAGTAACACAAGCTTATAAGGCGCAAACAGTTGCGACATTACTACAAGGGCTTGTAACCATTTGTGTAACGATGATATTATGGTGGATACTCGTTTAAACGATTGAGAAATGTTTTATTTTAGGCTGTAGGTACATTTAGTTTTATTTAAGTGTACCTACAGTCTTTTCGACATTCACGTCGCAAACTAAGCGTGGAGTAGAAATTATTTGTCAAAGATGATATCAAACAGTGAAAGCGAAATACATTCACTTTATTGTTTTGA
>DEQI01000195.1:0-3980 GCA_002360295.1 Planococcaceae bacterium UBA3370 | reverse complement strand
ACCATAGCTGCAATGAAGACAAAAGTGATGGCCCCTTTTGTATCCAGTAATACATCTTGAAAAACGCCAGAACGACCTGGTATAAAAGCTTGATGTATTTCATCTAGTGAGGCCACAATAAATACGGTAGTAATAGCAAGTATAGCAGGAATGCGCCAGTTTAATTTTCGATATAACATATAAAAAATGACACCGACTACTCCGAAACCAATGAAATGCGTTGCTTTACGAATTAAAAATTCAACAAAGTAATAATAGCCCCGTGTTTCAACAGAAATCGTTCTACCCCAATATTGTATTTCAATGGTACTCAGTAACTCTTTAAAGGGTTGATCTACTAATAAAATACGTAGTTTGGGAACGATTGTTTGTTTTTCATAGGGCATATTGGATGCGACAGCAATGAGTGCAATCGCCATGATTGTAATAAAAATATATTTTTTCATCTGTGGTCTGTGTACACTTCCTGTTGCGTTAACGATGTGGCAAAATCTAAAGAAGATATTTGCTGTGCTTGTTCATATGCTTTCATATTTTCTAAAAGTTGCTGCCTTGTACGTGCTCCAATAACTGTTGAGGCAATCGCAGGATGTTGTAAATTAAATGCAAAAGATAATGCATGTAATGAATCGTAATGCTGCTCTAGCTTATTTAGAATGCTATTCAGCGCATCCGTACTATAGCTCATATATGGTTTTAATCTTGTTCGCCATTCTTTTGTTAATAAACCTTTTGCAATCGTACCTCGTGTCACAATGGAAGTACCATTAGCAGCTAGTGACTGAAACCATTCTTCTGCACGTCGATCCAGTAAATTATATTGCATCATATTACTCACGGCATTACTATTTTTCGTAAAGGGGATAAACACATTAGGGCGAATAGAAGATAACCCATATTCTCTAATAACCCCTTCTTTTTTTAGCTCTTCAAAAGTCTCTATAACCACTTCAAAATTGTCTTCAATGGTTCCCCCATGTAGCTGATACAAATCGATATAATCTGTTTGAAGACGTCTTAAACTATTCTTGACAGCATTTTTAATATACGCAGGAGAGGCATCCCATGTCCAGCCATCGACACCTTCTTCCCAACGATTTCCAACTTTAGTAGCTAGAATGATGTTTTTACGTATTGGTGCTAGTAATGTGCCGACTATTTCCTCGTTTAAACCACGATCGTATAAATCCGCTGTATCAAAATAATTAATACCTAGACTGATAGCCGTTTCTATGATAGGTCTCGCTTCTTCTATATTTGTCGGTAAAGACATACAACCGAGACTTAGTTCGGATATGTCAAGTGAGCTATTTCCAAGTGATCTTTTTTTCAAATGATTATTCCTACCTTTCTAATTTCATTTGTCACAGTAGATGTAATAGAATGTTCCTTTTTACATTTTACTAATATAAATTACATGTAGCATGTAATATGTATAAAACGGTTTATTTTCTGATACAAAGTGTAGCATTTTAATAGATGTGTATGCACTTTTCTACTCATAATGTTACAATGTTTGTATTATACACGACAAGCGAGGTGGGTTAGATGAAAAAATTTGAGGAAAAGACGCTTGCATCAGAAGCTATTTTTAAGGGGCGTGTCATTTCTCTAAAAGTAGATGATGTTGTGTTACCAAATGGCAAAACAGCCAAACGAGAAATTATCAATCACCCCGGCGCTGTTGCAATAATCGCTATTACAGATGAAGGTAAAATTATTTTAGTAGAGCAATATCGAAAAGCTCTAGAGCGATCAATTATAGAGATTCCCGCAGGTAAACTAGAGTTCGGAGAAAAAGCCGAAGTAACGGCAAGGAGAGAGCTTGCTGAAGAAACAGGATATGATTGTAGGGAACTTACATTTTTACAATCGTTTGCAACGTCTCCGGGATTTGCAGATGAAGTCATTCATTTATTTGTAGCACGCGGGTTGTTTGAACTTGCCGAAAAAGCGGAGTTAGATGAAGATGAATTTGTAGAATTATTGGAAGTAACTTTAGAAGAAGCTGAAGAAATGATGCGCAAAGGGGAAATTTTTGACGCGAAAACAGCGTATGCCATCATGTGGTTAAAAGCAAATTTTGCAAAATAAATTGATTTCGCATATCAAGCTTGTACAAGCATAAGTTGGTTGTAAGGGGGCTTGATTAATGCGGACAAGTAGTATAATACAATTTACAGTTATGATTGCATTCAGCTTTGTATGTGGGGTAATTTGTTTTCAATTATTCGATTTACAACAGGCTACTGCAATAATTAATTTAATGGATGCGCGTATTTTACAAGAAGAAACACCAACTATATGGCAAACAATCATGCCACTAGCCATTTCGGTTGTTATTGTTGTATTATTTGCCACTCATCCGTATTGCGCATTTATTGCCAAATGGCTTATTGCATTACGTGCTACTTTTTTAGGCTTTAGCTCAGTCTATTTATTAGCACAACAAAAGTCTTTACTTGCATATGGGATATGGTGGTTCCCATTTCAATTTATTTATTGTATTTTATTATTAGCGATTTGTATCATCGTTTCAACTAAAGTGACTAGATTGCCTAAAAAGGGCATATTTGCAACTAGAAGGCTAATAATAATGTTAATCATCTTTATTGCGGTCGCATGTTTTGAAATCGTTGCAATATCTTACGTATTTAAATAAATCACTATCTTGTCATCAGTTTTACTCATTTGGTATAATAGAATGAGTTTAGGAGGGCGTCACATGGAGAGCCGTATTGACCGTATTAAAAAGCAGCTACATAGTGCTAGCTATAAGCTGACGCCACAACGAGAGGCGACAGTGGCAGTTCTACTCGAACATGAGGAAGACCATTTAAGTGCAGAAGATGTTTACTTATTAGTGAAGGAAAAAGCACCTGAAATTGGTTTAGCAACGGTGTACCGTACGTTAGAGCTGTTAACAGAGCTGAAAATTGTCGATAAAATTAATTTTGGTGATGGCGTATCACGTTATGATCTTCGTCAAGAAGGTGCGGCGCATTTCCACCATCATTTAGTTTGTATCGAGTGTGGTGCAGTTGATGAAATTCAAGAAGATCTACTTGAAGATGTTGAAGCAATAGTAGAAAAACGTTGGAATTTTATTATTAAAGATCATAGACTAACATTCCACGGTATTTGCTGGCGTTGTCACGACAACGATGGAGACAGCAAATAGAATAGCGTGAATACCTAGAAAAGAGCAGCTGAGGGGTTGCTCTTTTTTTATTGAAGAGGACTTGGGAATTCCTGTGTTTATAAGTATATATAGGCATTTTGTGTATTGCATTCGATGTTGAATGGGTGTAAAATTACACTAAAGGAGTGTTTTTATGAGTTTTCTTCGGTCGAAAAGGTTGATCGTTTTACTAATTGCTGTTACGGTTTTTGTTGGGTGCTTATTGATTTTAAAAATATCTCCAGGTGCAAATGTTCTGTTGCCTGGAATACTTTCTATGATTGTTATGCCAGTAGCGCTTATTTTAACGGGTGCAAAGTATGCGCCAAAACCATTTAATAATTATACAACTTGGTTTGGTGTCGTGTTTATTGGCATCTGTCTATTAAATGCAGTAGGTCAGGACGATAAAAATTTACTCATTAGTTTATTATCATTAGATGTTATTTTTAGTAGTCTCATATACAACGAATCCATACGACCTATTTTATTTAACGAAGAGCATTTCACATTTTTGGGATATGTAATACGGGTTGGCTTAGGCATGTTGTACGGGGCTATATTAGATGGATTGAAGTTTGTTGTAACTCAGCGAAAAGCATGATGCATGTAAAGGTTATCTATTCTTTAGATGAACTGTGAGATTGAGATGTTTTTTTTTGTATATATGTGGCTCTTCACCATAACTTGGAGTTGATTTCCGTTGCGCCAGCGTGCTTTCCTGGGGGCGTCCGATGAGCCGCTTCACTCGCTACGCTCGCTCCAGGGTCTCATCTGTGACGCTAATCCCCAAGGAGTC
>DEQI01000095.1:3423-3969 GCA_002360295.1 Planococcaceae bacterium UBA3370 | reverse complement strand
ATTTTCTTGACATAGTATCAAAGATTGAAAGCTGCAAGGTATTCTCTCTATCATTGCTTATAGCCATTTATAATATTCCACCCTATTTTAACATAAATATCCAAATGTTCTTCTGAGATTATTTAACAAGCAAACTATTTTTCTTCAAATGTTTATATAAAATGAAGAATGGTAGTAATACCTATAAAAGGAGTAGTTTTTTTTACCCAAAATCACATTTTTTTTAGGTCTTCTTATTTATCTGTTTTTGTATATAGATACAAAAAAATTGCTATAGTCCGTAAAATTTAATAAAATTCGACCATTTTTTTTTCGTTTTTTTCGTCTTATAATTTTTGTAAAATCGAGTTGTTCTTATGGAGTGACTTTTTTGCGGAATTTATAAGGTTAAAGAAGATGTACATATTTTAGGAGGGAATGTATGAAGAAGATAATTTCGGTTGCTACATCTGCTGCCATGGTTTTTAGCTTAGTTGGTCAACCAAGTTATACGATGGCTAGTGGACTATCAAAAGTAATAGTAGAGAATAATGTAGCAAATAGTAA
>DEQI01000095.1:0-3305 GCA_002360295.1 Planococcaceae bacterium UBA3370 | reverse complement strand
TACCCAGGCACAAAGCTAGAGTATATGTTAGATGGTAATCCAAATACACATTGGGAAACAACAAAAAACAACAGTGATAGCTTTACAAATGAATTAGTGTTCGAATTAGATCAAGCAGAAGTATTAGACAGAATAGCCTTTTTAGCGAGAGATACGAACCAAAAAGGGTTTCCAGAAGAATTTGAAATTTATGCATCAACGACAAGTGAAGGAGAAACATTTACGCTTGTTTCGAGTGGAACAGCGGTAAAAACAAGTGATTTCTTGGAATTTAAATTTGAACCAACAGAGTTTAAACGTATCAAATTTGTATTCAAGAAAGCATACACAGATAGAGCATTTGCAGCAGAATTTAGATTCTACAAAGAAGATGAAGTATCTGACCAAATGGAACGCTTATTTACAGATGAAAAGCAAAATCAAGTATCAGATGAATTTAATACACCAGCAAAAATTGAAGCGTTAGAGGAGATTGTTAAAAAACATCCTTTATATGATCTATATAAAGAAGATCTTGAGAATGCTAAAATATTAGTAGAGAATACAAAAAAAATTGAAGCTACAACAGCAAAAGTATCCAAATTAAAAGTATATGGCACTGATTATGAGACTGCATATGATGAAGCATACAGAATGCCAAATGCTAATGTGTCTAAAATAACGGCAAATGGTGGAGTCTACCCAGGCACATCGCTAGATTATATGCTAGACAATGATCCAAATACACATTGGGAAACAAAGACAAATAATAGTTCTAGCTTTACAAATGAATTAGTATTCGAACTAGATCAAGCTGAAGTATTAGATAGAATAGCTTTCCTCGCGAGAAGTATTAACCAAAAAGGATTCCCAGAACAATTTGAAATTTATGCATCTGAAACAACTAAAGGTGATACGTTCCAACTGGTTTCGAGTGGAACAGCGGTAAAAACAAGTGATTTTGTAGAATTTAAATTTGAGCCAACAAAGTTTAAACGCATCAAATTTGTATTTAAGAAAGCAGATACAGATAGACCATTTGCAGCAGAGTTTAGATTCTATAAAGCAGATGAAGTATCTGACCAAATGCAACGCTTATTTACAGATGAAAAGCAAAATCAAGTATCTGAGGAATTTAATACACCAGTAAAAATTGAAGCGTTAGAGGAAATTGTTGAAAAACATCCTTTATATGATTTATATAAAGAAGATCTTGAGAATGCTAAAATATTGGTGAATTCAGAGGATATAGTGCCTACAACAGCAAAAGTATCAAAATTAAAAGTATATGGCACTGATTATGAAACTACATATGATGAAGCATATAGAATGCCAAATTCGAATGTGTCTAAAATAACGGCAAATGGTGGAGTCTACCCAGGCACAAAGCTAGAATATATGCTAGATAATGATCCAAATACACATTGGGAAACAACGAAAAACAACAGCGATAGCTTTACAAATGAGTTGGTTTTTGAATTAGATAAAGCTGAAGTATTAGACAGAGTTGCTTTCTTAGCGAGAGATACGAACCAAAAAGGATTCCCAGAACAATTTGAAATTTATGCATCTGAAACAAGTAAAGGTGATACGTTTAAGCTTGTTTCGAGTGGAACAGCGGCAAAAACAAGTGATTTCGTAGAATTTAAATTTGAACCAACAAAGTTTAAACGCATCAAATTTGTATTCAAGAAAGCATACACAGATAGAGCATTTGCAGCAGAGTTTAGATTCTACAAAGCAGATGTTGTAGCTGATACAATGGAAAGCTTATTTACCGATGGGACAAGAAGTGCCGTGGTTTCTGAATATAATTCTATTGACCAGCTGAATGCATTGGAACAAAAGCTGCAAGCACACCCTCTATATTCTCTTTACAAAGAAGATTTGGAATTAGCGAAGAAGCTGGTTAACGGCCAAGTCGATATGGTGGACAAAATTATCACAGCTGAACAGCGCGGGGATATGAGGAAGCATGCGCAGCAAAACCTGAAGATGAACTTAGGAACAAATAATCAGCCTACAGGTCTAGTTGCTCAACCTGGTGATACCGTTACTATTTATGTAGATGCTAAGTCTACAGATAAACTGCCTTCTGTAGTCTTTACACAGCATGAAGGTTATTGGAACTCTTGGGGTAAAACCGTAACACTTTATCCAGGAAAAAACACGATTGTGGTACCAGACTTATCTAAGGATGGTGACTTTGCTAAAGGCGGTCCGATTTATATCGTTAATCCATATACAGCTGATGAGCAGGGAGAAGCTCCGGTGCTTCGCTTTGAAGGTGTAGAAAAGATTCCGATGATGACTTTGGATACAGATCCGGCGAAGTTTAAAGAAGAATTGATCGCTTATAAAGAGAAAGTAGATGCGGATATAACGGCACATCCGAATGCGGCTGATCGTGAAGTAGTCGACGTTGTGGAAATGGTCAGCAACCACGTGATTTATACTGGAACGGCTACGGAGGCTTATAACCAATATATTACTAAAGGCAATAACCCGATGGATACAGTAACTGGCTATGACGTCTGGATGAATCAAATTTTCGAAACTTACGGTCTAGATGGAAGCAGTGAGAAACACGATCCAAAATTGATCCGTGAAAATATTCGTATAACGCAGCCTTCAAATGGTTCGTTTATGTATGCAGCAGGCGATCATGTTGGTATTCGTAAGAGCAGTGCAGCAACTATGTTCGGTAACTTCAACATTAATTATCCAGGTTGGGGTCTTAATCATGAGGTTGGACACCGTCTTGCGATCTCAGTACGTGAGTACGCAGAAGTTACGAATAACATGGTATCCATGTTGATGTCTGAGGCAGCTGGAAATCTTGATAATCGTATCCCGTTTGAAACGATGTATAAATATCTTATTGAAGAAAATAAAGTAAGCTGGGGTGATCAAGGACAAGCTGCACAGCTTGGGGCACACTGGCAATTAGAACTGGCACATCCAGGATATTGGGCAGAGCTGTCTAAAATGTATCGTGAACGTAATGTCACTCTTACGAACGGCGATGTTTCAAAACAGCAATACTATGTACTATTCTCTTCTGAAATATTGGGCTACGACTTAAGCAGTTATTTTGCTAGACACGGCTTCACAGTAACTGAAGAGACAAAAGTGGAGACAGCGAAGTACCCACAACCGAAAAAATTGTGGTATTTAAATAATTCCGTACGGACATATGAAGGTACAGGATTTGCGGATAAAAATGCTCCTATTGAGTATAGTGTTAAAGTAGATGCGGCAGCTAAGAAGAACACGTTGAATTTCCGCATTGATGATGCGTATAGCGAAGATGTTCTTGGTTATGA
>DEQI01000035.1:3966-5788 GCA_002360295.1 Planococcaceae bacterium UBA3370 | reverse complement strand
CCAACGACATTTGCACCAGCTTGTTTAGCGATATCTAGTAATCCTCTAAGTGCTTCACCGTTAGCTAAGAAATCGTCAATAATGATGACATTATCATCTGCAGATAAGAAGTTTTTAGAAACGGAAATTTCGTTTGTTTCATTTTTTGTAAAGGAATGTACTTTTGAAGAGTACAAGTTATCAGTTAAAGTTAATGACTTGCGTTTACGTGCAAACACGACTGGTGCCCCAATTGTTAATCCTAAAAATGTTGCTGGCGCAATACCAGAAGATTCAATTGTTAAAACTTTTGTAATGACTTGATCACTATAGCGATTCGCAAATTCCTCACCAATTTCTTTCATTAACATGGGATCGATTTGATGGTTTAAAAATGAATCTACTTTTAGTACAACGTCTGATAATACTTTTCCTTCTTGAACAATCTTTTCTTTTAAAAGCTTCATATTAAAAGCTCCTCCTCTGTATTGAAAATCTACTCATTTTACGACAGTGATTTTAGTCATAGTAGATTTATTTCTACCAAAAAACTCGAGAGGCTGTTCCCAAAATGAGAAGAGCCTTTCGAGTTTTAAAAATCGAAAGTCGAATTACAAACGATATCATTTGACTTGAACATTCGTTTGCTAATACCCTCTTCTCATAGTCGACTTCTTTACGGTAAGCCGGTAGAAACTCGCAAGCCATATCCTCGCTATTATATGAGTAAAATTAATATTAATTAGAATGTCCCAATTATAATCATCGTGTTTTTGAATTGCAATGGTCTACAAAATAATAAAATAATTCGTATTTTTCGGAATTTAGCCTAGTATTAGACTATTCTTACAGTGTAATGTTCGCTTTTTACCTATTCTTCTTTTCTAGACGACTATTTCTCGAATACGTTCCTTAAAATTCGCAAATACTTTTCCTTCTTTACCGTAATACCCCATACTGCGACATGCTAACACTTGAACTTTATGTTCATCAGTTAATTGTACTTCTGCAAATACACCTATTTCCTCTAAATCCTGCACCTTATCAATAGATGGATGGTGATCTTGTAATTCCTGTTCAAATAAAAGTCTAAACTGTTGCAATGCTTGTGTGCCATGTAAAATGATGATATCCGGTTGAAATTCATGGACAACTTCTTTAAAAATTCGCTGTCCTTTCTCATAATCATCAGGCATCTGTTTCTTCAGTTGCTTAAGTTCCTGCGCACTATTTGCTTGTAATGCATTTATATAAGTAATAACTGCATTTTCATTTAGCTCTTCACTTAACCATTTCGCAAAATTTAATGTACCACTATATTCGCGAGACTGTTTGACGAATTGATAGCCATATAATTCTTCAAATAAATCACCGTATACTAATGATTCTATAAATATATTTTCACTTGTTGTAGCACTCTCTACTTTTGGCGTAGCATTTGCCCCTACTATAAATACACGGGATTTATACGGATTTCCATTTACTTGGAAAGGACGAAAATCCATTTCTCCAGTGGTTCCGACTACCCACTCGCGAATTTTTTTATAAAAACCTGCTGATACTGTCATGTTCCCACTTCCTTTTGGATAATCCTACACAATGTCATCAAAATCTACTCTCTAAAGGCAGACACATTGTAGTGATTTATATGAAACTATTTTGCAAAATCTATTATTATTCTTATAGATTGATTATACACGCCTCATTGAAGAAAAATCCAATCAAGAAATGTGCAAGTGCCCTGTTTAGCCTGAAGCAATACATTGCTCAAACTCCATAGATTAAACATTCTACCAAAAAAACAGGGTGTCCTGAAAGCGAAAACTTTCTGGACACCCTTAAT
>DEQI01000035.1:0-3938 GCA_002360295.1 Planococcaceae bacterium UBA3370 | reverse complement strand
CTAATTAGATAATATCTCTATTATTTATAATCTAAATCACATTCTTTAAGCGGCACAATCTTTGTTTTATGCTTAATTTTATAACCAAGCCATAAAGCACCGAAAAGAGGGAGACCAATATAGGAAACCAATACACCTTCCCAGTCAATAGAACCTCCAGTAAATGCTGTGTAGTTTTGGCCTAAAATAACAATAATACAAACTGTGAGAGCAAATAACGGTCCAAATGGATATAATTTTGCTCGATATGGTAAATCATTTATATCGCGGCCTTGTGCTATATACGCTTTTCGGAAGCGATAATGACTAATTGCAATCCCAACCCATGCAATAAAGCCAGACATACCGGATGCATTAAGAAGCCACATATAAACAACCCCATCACCAAAGAATGAAGCTAAAAATGCTAAACAGCCTACAGCTACAGTTGCTAGCAAAGCATAAACTGGTAATCCGCGCTTATTGATTTTAGCAAACAGCTTCGGCGCTTTTCCATCAACCGCCAGCTGCCATAGCATACGGCTTGCAGCATAAAGACCTGAATTTCCTGAAGAAAGCATAGCTGTTAAAATAATAGCATTCATCACAGAAGCTGCAAAAGCTATTCCTAGTTTGTCGAATACTAATGTAAATGGTGAAACCGCAATATCTTCAGATAATAATCGAGGATCCGTGTAAGGAATAAGTAACCCGATTGCACCAATGGCAAAAATATAAAATAGTAAAATACGCCAAAACACAGAACGAACTGCTTTTGGGATATTTTTACCTGGATCATCTGTTTCTCCAGCTGTAATCCCTAATAGCTCTGTCCCTTGGAAAGAGAACCCTGCTGCTAAGAATATACCAAACATGGCAAGGAAACCACCGTTAAATGGTGCATCACCAACGAAAAAGTTTTCAAACCCAACTGGATCATTACCACCTAAAATACCAAAAATCATTAAAAAGCTAACAATTATAAATATAATAACAGTTGCCACTTTTATCATCGAAAACCAATATTCACTTTCCCCATAAGCTCTTACAGAAAGCAAATTAAAAGATAATACTACCGCGATAAACAATACAGTCCATATAGCCGAAGAACTATTAGGGAACCAATATTTCATAATAAGTGATACAGCCGCTATTTCTGCTGCAATCGTTATAGCCCAGTTGTACCAGTAGTTCCAACCAAGGGCAAAACCAAGAGCTGGATCAACAAACTTTGTTGCATACGTACTAAATGAACCTGAAGTTGGCATAAATGCCGCCATTTCTCCTAAGCTAGTCATTAAGAAAAATACCATGATACCTATTAGCCCATATGCTACTAATGCTCCACCAGGACCTGCTTGCGCAATCGAAGCACCACTTGCTAAAAATAAACCTGTACCTATTGTTCCACCTAAAGAAATCATCGTAATATGACGACTTTTTAATCCACGTTTCAGCTCACTATTAGGAAGCTGATCTTTTTTAATTTCGCTCATAATATCTCCTTTTCATTTGAAAGCATATTTGAGAAAGTTTACATATAGATATAGCCATGGAAACTTGTTTTCAAAAGCTTAGATGATTTGTACAAGTCAAGTTGAGTGAAATAAAAAAACCGCCACAAGTAGTGATGTGACGGCACAAAATAATCCCATCAAACTTGAAAGATAGCACAACACGCAAATGCGTGACAGTTCTGTTCCTTTTCGGAAACAGCCCCAGCATAAATACGTTGGAGCGTATTTACACTTCGGCAGTCATTCCTTTTGATATAGCCTCTCCAATTCTCCAAAATTTAAGCTATACTACTAATAATGACTGCGACCTCTACCTCACTAGTCATGAGGCAATAATATATGAAGTTAATATCAATGCTGAGTTTATCATATCATTTTTTTGCGTGCAACTATTTCAGTATAATTTCCAAATAAAACTCTTTAGGCAACAATACATTTACTGGTATACTAACAATACAAACTATCAAGGAGGAATATTATGGATGCAGAATCAACTATGCAAAAAAGCAAAAAAATATTAATAAATAAACATACTTTGCTTTTTGTTTTAGCTATCTTTTTAATCGCTACAACTTTACGTACACCACTGACAGTTGTAGGACCTATTATTTCGATTATCCGTGATGGACTCGGGATTTCGAATGTTCTTGCAGGATTTCTTACAACTATTCCACTTCTAGCATTTGCAGTCGTATCGCCTTTTGCGGCACCTATTTCGCGCAAGTTTGGGATGGAATTGACATTATTTTATTCAGTTATTTTATTGTTAAGTGGAATTGTATTACGCTCTTTAGGTTTAACATCGTTACTCATACTCGGCACAGTACTTATTGGTATAGCCATCGCCTTTGGTAACGTATTAATTCCAAGTTATTTTAAAATAAAATTCCCACTACATATCGGTGTATTAACTGGGATTTATACCGTTTCTATGAATTTATCAGCAGGTCTTGCTGCTGGCTTTAGTCATCCAATAGCCTCTTCATCCTTTGGTTGGCAAGGTTCTCTTGGCTTTTCAGGATTATTATGTGTGCTAACAATTATCGCTTGGATTCCTTTATTACGAGGGAAAAAAGTAGAAATAATTGTTCCGAGTAAAGAACAAGCAGGAAAAAAATTATCACAATCTACTCTTGCCTGGGCAGTAGCACTTGCAATGGGCTTTCAGTCATTTTTATTTTATTGTACAACGACGTGGATTCCTGAAATCTATATCGCACAAGGTGTCGATCCTGAAAATGCAGGGTGGCTCGTAACGATCATGCAGTTTTCACAAATCCCGATGACGTTTATTATGCCTATTTTGGCAGGTAGACTAACATCACAAGTGCCAATTGTTATCTTCTTCACCGTATGCTACCTGATTGGTTTTACTGGCATGATTATGGAATGGACTAACTTAGCCGTAGTATGGATGATTTCCCTTGGCTTTGCAGGAGGGGCTTCATTCGGTCTTTGTATGATGTTATTCGCATTACGTACAAAAACAGCTTATGAAGCAGCTGAGTTATCAGGATTTGCCCAATCTATTGGGTATTTACTTGCTGCTGTAGGTCCCGTTACATTTGGTTTTGTTCATGATTTAACAAATAGTTGGTTTGTGCCGAATGTACTGTTTATCGTTGCAGCACTTCTATTATTAGTAACAGGAGTCATTAGCTCCAGGAATCGGTACGTATAAAGCGAACATTTGTACCTCTTTATGTTATACTAGTGTCACATAGTAATTAAAGGAGTATAAAAGTTGCGAAAACGAAGAAAAAAGAAGAAAAAAAGTATGTCGCTTATGCCGTTTTTCCTCTTGCTTGCAGGAGCTGGCGGATGGTATGTAATGAAGTCATTTGAAGGCATCGTTACGGCTATCATACTTTATCTCATATTTTATATGGGAATAAAAATATGGTTTAAAACAAGACATAGAGCTCGATTACGTAAAGCCGGCATTAAAGAAATTGATGCTATGACCGGCGAGGAGTTTGAAGAGTTTTTAGGTGAATTGTTTAAGCGAAGAGGTTTCAAAGTATCTTATACGGCGACTTCTGGTGATTACGGTGCGGATTTAATATTAAAGGATGGTAAAGATATTATTGCTGTTCAAGCGAAACGTTATTCAGGCTCTGTGGGCGTTAAAGCGGTGCAAGAAATTATTGGTGCTGTGAAAATGTACGATGCCAATGAAGCATGGGTTGTTACAAATAGTAACTTTACAAAACAAGCAATAAAGCTTGCCAACATTAATGATGTCTACTTAATCGACCGTGAAGAATTGATTGATATGATATTAAATAAACGATAAAAAGGAGAAGTCTTAAGATCTTAAGACTTCCCCTTTGCCATAAGTAATCACAAGATTTAATTATTGTTTAGTTTCGTAAAAAGAGGGATGATTGGAAAAGTTTTAACTTACCCATCATCCTTCTTTTCATTCATAGATACGGCGCC
>DEQI01000354.1 GCA_002360295.1 Planococcaceae bacterium UBA3370 | reverse complement strand
GATGGTACATTATTAACCGATCAACAAAAAATTTCACCTTATACAAAAGAAATATTATTAAAAGCAAAAGCAGAGGGTCACGCAGTAATGATTGCGACTGGTAGACCGTACCGCGCAAGTAATCTATACTATCGTGAGCTTGGACTAACTACACCAATCGTCAATTTTAATGGTGCATTTGTTCATCATCCACAAGATCGCTCTTGGTCTCCGATGCACTCACCGATTTCAATGAGTGTCGTACATGATGTTGTAGATTCAGTAGACAAATACCATTATGAAAATTTAATTGCCGAAGTCATTGATGACGTTTATCTTCATACAGATGATGATCGTATGTTGAATATATTAAGTATGGGGAATCCACGTGTAACGACAGGTAACTTAAAGCTTAATCTGCTCCATGATCCTACGAGCTTATTAATTCAGGCAACAGAAGGCAATGTTCCGATTATTCGTCAGCATTTAGAAGATGTACATGCAGAACTAATCGAGCATCGTCGCTGGGGTGCCCCGTTTAATGTAGTAGAAATCGTCCGTAAAGGGTTAAACAAAGCAGTAGGTATTTCGCATATCGCCCACGAAATGCAAATCCCTCGCGACCGTATAATCGCATTTGGTGACGAAGATAATGATTTGGAAATGTTGGATTATGCAGGAACTGGTGTAGCAATGGGGAATGGTATAGACGAAGTGAAAAAAATCGCCAATGAAGTGACCCTAACAAATAATGAAGATGGTATTGGGAAATTCCTTGCAGAGCGGTTGAAGTTATAGAAAGATTATTTCGATTTACTGGAGAAAATATTTACATTTAGCAAAATATTAATCTAGTACCGAATACTATAGATGTACAGATGAACGTGCGCTACAAAAAAATATTCTATCAACGGATTAAAACCCTTCCTCACAAATGAGGAAGGGTTTTTTAGTTGCTGGTAGTCCGAATTAAAACTTATTTAATTGGTGCTTCAGCAGTTAATTCAATATCTTGAAGTTCTGTAGGATTAGAATAATCAACACTATAGTTTTTCACACGTTTATTAACTGGAGTAAGTTCTAAACGGTACATCATTGGTATAACTGGCGCATTGTCAAATATAAGTTGCTCGAATGCAGCGAACTGCTCGGCACGGTAGTTACCATCAAATGCTTCAGGTGAGTCGATGTTAGCAAGAATCGTTTTTAACTCTTCAGATGTAAAACGAGAGAAGTTATATTGTGCGTTGTGCGCGTATACACCTGCTGGAGATGGGTTTGTACCAACACCCCATGCGCCCATGAACACATCGATATCTGGATCGTCCGCTTGTACTTTATCATAGAATGAGTTGAACTCAATTGTACGACCAGTAGAGAATACAACATTCAATCCAACTTCTTTCCAGTTTTGTAACCAGTATGCAGCGATTTGTTCTGCCACATCGTCACCAGACATTGTAGCTAATTTAATTTCTAACGGTTTTCCTTCTTTGTCTTCACGGATACCATCACCATCAACATCTTTATAACCAGCAGCATCTAATAATTCAATTGCTTTTTCAGGGTTATAAGTATAACCTTCTAAATCAGCCCCATGGAATGAAGAGAATACCGGCGGAATGATAGCATTAGCGCGTTCGCGTAAGCCATTATAGAATACTTCTGTTACTTCTTCAATATTTAGAGCGTAACCCATAGCTTTTCGTAGGTTCACATCACCCATTTTTGAACCTTCTACATCAGTAGCTACTTCATTAGTATTAGAATCCCATTTACCTAATTTGAAGCCTAGGTATGAGTAGTAAAGCTCTGGACGTGCTAAAACATCAATATTTGTTAAGTTTTCGATTTCAACGTATTTATCTGAACCGAAAGTTGTTACAAGGTCATATTCACCCGCTTCTATAGCTTTAGAAATAGAAGATGGTGGTACTACTTTCACGATAACGCCATCTAATTTCGGCTTACCTTTCCAGTAGTTTTCGTTTGCTACGTATTGTACAGATTCACCTGGTACTACTTTATCGATGACAAAAGCACCTAGTGTTACTGGGTTTTTACGAACAGCATCACTCTCTACTAATTCAGCTATAGGAATGTCACCAAGAGTATGTTTTGGCTCAGCATAAGTTAATAAACCATCTCCACCTGAAGCTAAGCTAGGAGAAATTTTCTTTAAGTGTATTTCTAGAGTTGTATCATCAACTTTTACTAAACCAGAAATTGTGTCTGCAGTACCTGCGTGATATTCTTCTGCACCAATAATATTACGGAAATCTTCATCATAACGAACACCCGTGTAATCAGCGTGACCAATAATTTCATATGGGAAAATTACGTCATCAACAGTAAGTGGTGTACCATCAGACCATTTTACGCCTTCTCTTATTTTAATTGTTACGACATTGTTCCCTTCTTCTTGTGAAGTTACTTCCATAGAAGCAATACCTTCATCTGTAAGTAAGAAGTCGCCATCAGTTTTAAAAATTGAGTTTGATGCAAATGCCAATAAATCACCATCATATCCATCTTCATAAAGAGCATATGAGAAGATCCCTTGGAAAGGCTCATTCTTTTGCATTGCAACCATTAAAGTACCACCAGTAATCGGCGTACCATCATTTTCAACTGAAAGTGATAAAGCTCCATCACTTTCTTCAGCATTCTCTTCAGTTGCTTCACCAGCTTCTTCTGTTTTAGTGCCAGTGTCGTCAACCTTACTTGTTTCGTCTTCTTTATCTCCGTTACAAGCAGCTAATACTAATAAAACTGCAAATAACATCGCAAGAAGTGACCAACTTGTTTTTTTCATTGTTTTTCCTCCCTTTTTTTTCTTAAGCTAGAAACTTGTACCTTTTAAAACTAGCTATCTTTATAAATAACATATTAGCTAATAAATGGCAAATATGTTGGTACCTAATTTCACAAAAAAATCTAGTAAGTCTTAAAATAATTAATATTCTGTCATTTAAATGCGTAGCTTTAGAACGAATATAGTTCTTGTAACTTCCTGTTATATGATGATATAGAAGGTCGTGTTTCCCTATATAGAAAATATATAAACAAAATCAAGTTTAGGAGGATCGGCTTATAAACTCTCGATCCTCTTAAACTGTTATTATCCTAAGCGTTGACGTGAATCCGCAGAACGGCGTAATGCTTGACCAACATAGTTAATACATAACATTAAAAATAAAATTAGTAATGCAGCAGGCAACCATGTCCACCAATAATTTTCAATGACAATAGGGGTACTCGCATTACTCACAAGGACTCCTAAAGAAGGCGTATCAGTGGGTAACCCATAGCCTAAATAAGATAAACCTGTTTCGATTCCTATGTTCCCAGCAAAATTCAACGTTAGCTCAACAATTAAAATTGAGCTAATATTCGGCATTACTTCTTTTAAAAGAATAACGAAATCATTCGTACCGAGTGTTTTCGAAGCATTCACATAATCCCGTCTACTTTCAGAAAGAGCTTTTGAACGGACGAGACGCGCTGTTGAAGTCCATAAAAACACACTGACTATGGCGATAAAGGCCCAAGCATTATACTTTGGAATAACTGTAATTGCTACAATAATAAGCATTGTTGACGGAATTGTAATGAAGAAGTCGATAATACGCATGAACAGATTATCAATCCAGCCACCAAAATAACCACACACAAGACCGACAAAAATACCAAACGCACCGGTAATTACCGTAACAATGATTGCGATTAAAATTGAATTTTTCGCCCCTATGATTAACTGACCGAAAATATCACGACCACCTACATCAGCCCCTAACCAATAATCTGCTCCGGGAGCTGCAAATTTACCACGTAAAGAAATTTTCATTGCTTCTTCTTGATCGATAAAGAAATAAGCGGCAATAAAAATACTTACAATGGTAATAACCATCGCCACTAATGAAAACATTGCCACTTTATCTTTTTTAAACTCTCGCCAGATTACTTGCATACCTGTCGGTGTAGAACTTTCTACTTCTCGTTTTTCTTTTTTATCTTGTTGAACCATGTCTCTCACCTCTCCTTAACATTTAGTATGGTCTATTCAATCCTAATTCGCGGGTCAACAATACTCATAATAATATCGGATAATAGACTACCTAATAATGCTAAGAAGCCAAATAACATAACAAGCGACGTAATAACACTATAATCACGAGATTGGATAGATGAAATAAACAGTTTTCCCATACCTGGGTAACCAAAAATTGTTTCGATGAACACCGAACCACCTAGTAAACCTGTGATCGTGAAACCAATAAACGCTGCAATTGGTAATAGTGAATTACGGAAAATATGCTTTGAATACACTTTACGAGTTGGTACACCTTTAGAACGCGCTGTTCTTACATAATCCATCGTTTGGGCATCAATTATTTCTGTCCGTAAATATTGAATAATGCCTACAGTACCGAGTAGTGCTGCTGTAGATGCTGGTAAGATCATGTGGTATATTTTACTCATAAAATAACTGAATGTTCCTGAATCATATCTCACATCAACGGACCCAGATGTCGGGAACCAATGCAATTGGAACCCAAAAATATAAAGTAAAAATAATGCTAATACGAATGTCGGGATTGCGTAGCTAATAAAGCTATAAAGAACGACTCCCCGGTCAAACCACGAGTTCTGATACCGTCCCGCTAAAACCCCTAGTGGAATAGCAAGCCCGTACAAGAGAACAGTCGTTAATAACGAGAGCCAGAATGTATTTAACGCGCGTTCACCGATTAAAGTAGTCACTTTTATTTTTTGCGTATAGCTATTACCTAAATCTCCTTGTGCCATATTTCCAACCCATCGAACGTACTGCTCATACCAAGGATCATTTAAGCCTGCTTTTTCACGTAATTCCTCAATGCGGTTAGGGTCTGTTTCCGGTGTAATCTTACCAGTAAACGGGTCGCCTGGCATGAATTTTGCTAAAACGAAAATTAATAAACTAAGCACAAATAATTGTGGAATCATAATCATAAAACGTCGTAATATTGTTTTCCACATATTTAATTGCCTCCCTTCAGCTGTGAAGTAGCTGCGACAAGATGTGAATCCGAAATGGGTACTAAGTCAAACACGCGTCCATTTTCGTCAAAGTATTTTTGATGCTCTTCTTGGTAGTGCTGCTCCACTTTTATTCGCTCACGTTTACGCACTTCACGTCCAACTGGTGTTACATCAGGGATCGCTGATAATAAACGTTTCGTATAAATATGTTGTGGGTTTTCATAAATATCTTGCTTTGAACCCGATTCTACGAAACGACCTTTATACATAATCGAGATTGAATCACACATATGCTTTACTACACCCAGATCGTGCGAGATAAATAAATAGCTTAGGCCATATTCTGCTTGTATGTCTTTCATGAAGTTCAATACTTGTGCTTGAACAGATAAATCAAGTGCCGATACAGGCTCATCCGCAATAATTAGCTTTGGATTTGTTGCAATGGCACGCGCAATCCCTAAACGTTGCTTTTGACCACCTGAAAATTCGTGTGGATATTTTAGCTTTGCATCGTCTGGCATCCCAACAATTGCAAGTAACTCGCTAATTTTACGGCTTTCTTCCTGTGGTGTTAGCTTTAAGAAGTTACGTATTGGCTCAGCTAAAATATCTTGTACACGCTTTCTTGGGTTTAAGCTCGAATTGGCATCTTGGAAAATCATTTGGATATCGCGATTATAAGATGAAGTTCGGTCACGACGTTTATTCGTTACGTTTTCCCCTTCATAAATGATGGAACCAGATGTAATTTTCTCTAAACCGATAATCGATTTACCCGTTGTGGATTTGCCACAACCTGATTCCCCTACTAGACCATAGGCTTTTCCTCGTTCGAATTCCATTGATATACCATCTACCGCATAGACATTATCAACTACTGTATTAAAAAATCCACCGCGAATTGGGTAATGGACTTTCAAATCGTTAATTTGCATAAAGCTCATTATGAACGTCCTCCTTCTTCGCCTTTAAAATAAAATTCTTTATAACAACTACATCTAACGAAATGGCCTGGTGACACTTCATGCAATTTTGGGTTTGCCTCATGTGCGCTATTTGGAATCCACGAAATACGTGGAGAGAAGCGACACCCTTGACGAGGTAGTTTTATTAAGGAAGGAACAATTCCTTCTATAACGTTTAACTTCTCTCCATTTGAATTCATTTGTGGAATAGAGTTAAACAATGATTTGGTATATGGATGTTGTGGATTTGTAAATAATTCCTCAACAGGTGCTTCTTCAATAATTTGGCCAGCATACATAACAGCCACTCGGTCAGCCACTTCAGCTACAACACCTAAATCATGTGTAATTAAAATAATCCCTGCACCTGTTTCTGCCTGTAAGTCCATTAGTAGATCTAGAATTTGCGCTTGAATGGTAACATCAAGTGCGGTTGTTGGCTCGTCCGCAATAATGATTTGCGGCTTACAAGAAATCGCAATCGCAATAATGACACGTTGACGCATACCACCAGACAATTGGTGTGGGAATTGACGAGCTATACGTGGAGGATTAGGAATCCCCACTTGTCCTAATAACTCAAGGACACGCTCCGCACGTTGCGCCTTCGTTAAATTCGTATGATAAATTAGGCCTTCTTCAATTTGCTCTCCAATACGCATCAAAGGGTTTAAAGCAGAAAGTGGATCCTGGAAAATCATGCCGATATCTATTCCACGCACTCCATTAAATTCATCTTCTGTCATTTTCGCTAAATTTTTATTCTTAAATAAAATTTCTCCAGTAACACGTGTTTTATTATGATCGTGAAGACCAATAATAGAAGTAGCTAACGTACTTTTACC
>DEQI01000238.1:1899-15636 GCA_002360295.1 Planococcaceae bacterium UBA3370 | reverse complement strand
GAGCGTACATGAGACATTTGCTCCGACACAATACGTACGCCATTTTGACAAGTCCTTACTAACACCATCTTCATTTCCCCCATGTTTAAAGTAAGTAATTTTTATAGCATTTATTTCTCATGCTACCACACTTTTCTAAACATCTATGTAATAAAAGAGGCTGTACACTTTTGTACAACCTCCAATAATATCACTTACTTATTATTGTTGCTCAGCGCGCTCTTTTTCTTCTTTTATCACAATTTTACGTGATAAGTTTACACGACCTTGATTATCAATTTCAATACATTTTACAAGTAATTGATCACCTAGTTTTAAAACATCTTCTACTGCTTTCGTACGTTCTTCTTGAATTTCTGAAATGTGTAGTAAACCATCTTTACCAGGGAAAATTTCACAGAAAGCACCGAATTTTTCAATACGCTTCACTGTAGCCATATAGTATTCGCCCACTTTAGCTTCACGTACGATTGACTCAATGATTTCACGAGCACGGTTAATCATTGCCTCATCAGATGAAGAAATGTAAATTGTACCGTCTTGTTCTGTATCAATTTTAACGCCCGTTTCATCAATAATTTTATTGATTTGTTTACCACCTGGTCCAATAACATCACGGATTTTATCAGGATTAATTTTAATAACTGAAATTTTTGGTGCGTATTTTGATAATGATGTACGTGGCTCTGCAAGTGTTGCAAGCATTGACTCTAAAATATGCATACGACCAATTTTCGCTTGTGTTAACGCTTCTTCTAAAATATTACGTGATAGACCGTCAATTTTAATATCCATTTGTAGTGCAGTTACCCCTTTTGCTGTACCTGCCACTTTAAAGTCCATATCCCCAAGGTGATCTTCCATTCCTTGGATATCTGTTAAAATAGAGTAATGCTCACCTTTTTTAATAAGACCCATTGCAATACCCGCAACTGGTGCTTTTAATGGTACTCCTGCATCCATCATCGCCAGTGTACTTGCACAAATAGATGCTTGTGAAGTAGAACCATTCGACTCTAAAACTTCTGATACACAGCGAATTGTGTAAGGGAATACGGACTCATCTGGAATGACAGCTGATAATGCACGCTCACCTAATGCTCCGTGCCCAATCTCACGTCGACCAGGACCACGCATTGGACCTGTTTCCCCAACTGAGAATTGTGGGAAGTTGTAATGATGCATGAAACGTTTAGATTCTTCAATTCCTAGACCATCAATAATTTGTACGTCACCTAGCGCGCCTAATGTACAAATTGATAAAGCTTGTGTTTGTCCACGTGTAAATAACGCAGAACCATGTGTACGGTCAAGTAATGCTACTTCTGATGATAAAGGACGAATTTCATCTAATTTTCGACCGTCTGGACGCACTTTTTCTTCCGTAATAAGACGGCGTACTTCGTCTTTTACCATTTTATCTAAAATGCCTTTTACTTGCTTTAGTGTTTCTTCATCTGCTTCTTGCTCTTCATAAACTGCTAGTACTCTTTCTTTAACAGCTGAGATTGCTTCTTCACGTGCATGCTTTTCAACCGTTTGAATAGCTGCATTCATATCCGCCTCACAAGCTGCTTTCACTTGAGCAGTTAATTCTTCATCAAGCTCGTATAATACAACCTCGATTTTTTCTTTGCCTACTTCAGCAACAATTTGTTCTTGGAAAGCAATTAATTTTTTAATTTCTTCATGACCAAACATAATGGCTTCAAGCATTACTTCCTCTGGTACTTCTAAAGCACCTGCTTCAACCATGTTGATGGCATCTTTATTCCCTGCTACAGATAAATGAATTGTACTTTCTGTTAATTGTTCTGTAGTTGGGTTAATGATAAATTCACCATTAATATAGCCAACATGAACACCTGCAATTGGACCATCAAACGGAATATCTGAAATAGCTAAAGCTAATGAAGAACCAAACATTGCCGCCATATCTGATGGGCAATCAGGATCATTTGACATAACCATTGAAATAACTTGTACTTCATTACGGAAGCCATCTGGGAACATTGGTCGGATCGGACGGTCGATTAAACGTGATGCTAAAATCGCGTTTTCTGATGGACGTCCTTCACGTTTAATGAAGCCTCCTGGAATTTTACCTGCTGCATATAGACGTTCTTCATAGTTTACTGTTAATGGGAAGAAATCTAATGGCTTAGGTGATTTTGACATTGTGGCAGTTGCTAATACGGCTGTTTCACCATAGCGTACTAATGCTGCACCATTTGCTTGTTTTGCTAACTGTCCTACTTCGATTACAAGTGGACGGCCAGCCCATTCATACGAATAGACCTTTTTGTCGTTCATCAATTGAACCCCTTTCTTTTGTTACACTCTACGTCATCTTTTTTTATGTACCATAGTTAGTGTATCAAAAATGCGTTTTCTATGCTAAATATTTTCATTATAATTGTTGGAAATTTAAATAGTTTTGATTTAGGAGTTGGTTTATGTGTTATATACACCTTGATTATACGTAAATCGCTTTCTCAAAACATAAATAAAAAGCGGGAAATCTCCCGCTTTTTAATTCAGATTAGCGACGTAATCCAAGTTTGTTGATTAATTCACGGTAACGTTGTACGTCAGTTTCACGAAGGTATTTTAATAAATGACGACGACGACCTACCATTTTAAGAAGACCACGCTCTGAGTGGAAGTCTTTTTTGTGAGTACGTAAGTGAGTGTTTAATGCATTGATTTCTGCAGTTAATACAGCGATTTGTACTTCTGGAGAACCAGTGTCGCTTTCGTGAGTGCGGTACTCAGCGATAATTTCATTTTTACGTTCTTTTGTGATTGCCATGTGAATGGACCTCCTAAATTTTGTATTATCCCCGATAGCTAAGCAATCGTCTGGAGAAACGGAAAGCTGAGCTATGGTTTAGCACATTTGTGCACTTTTGAATAGTACCATATAACTTATATACAAGCAACTATAATGATAATGTCTCTAAATATTCTACCGCTTCTCGTTTATCTTTTTCAATTTGCGCTTTTAGTTCTTCTATACCATTAAATTTTTGCTCGCTTCGAATTCGTTTGTACCAGCCAACTACTACATCTTCTCCGTAAATATTTTTATCGAAGTTAAATATATGTACTTCAATTGATAATTGTTTATTTTCTGGGTTATTAAATGTTGGTTTATAGCCGACATTACAAACTCCGTTATACCATTTATTTTGTACGTATATTTTTACAGCGTATACACCGGTAGCCGGTATGAAGCAGCCTTCCATTGATTGAACATTTGCAGTAGGAAAGCCTAGCGTTCTTCCGCGTTTGTCGCCATGTACGACAATACCTGGCACTTCAAAGGCACGACCAAGCAAAGTACGTACTTCTTCCATTTCTCCTGCTTGTAATAATTTTCGAATACGAGTAGAGCTTATTTTTTCATTACAATTTGTTTGCTTATCAATCACTGTCACGCCAAAATCTCCCTTTGATAACTCATCCATTAAGTGCATATCTCCTTTTCCGAAAGAACCAAATGAAAAATCAAATCCAGCTGTGACATGTTTTACATTCAGCTCACGAATGAAATATTGGACAAATTGTTCTGGTGATAACTTGGCAAAATCTGATGTAAAGTTAACAACAAATACTGTGTCTACACCTAAATTTTTTAATGTATCAAGTTTTTGCTGTAAAGGGGTAATGTAAAATACTTTTTCATTACGCGCTCCAAGTACAATAGAAGGATGCGGATCAAATGTCATAACTGCGCTTTTCACATGTAATTGTTGCGCTTTTTCAATTGCACTTTTAATAACTGCTTGATGTCCAATATGCACACCATCAAAAAATCCTACCGCTAGAGAATAAGCCGCTTCCGTTTTTTTTAATTGATGTGGATATTTTAAATATATGACTTCCATTACTAAGCCTCCTAGTTTACTTCAGGGAACATTTTATCGGGCTTCATTTGGCCTGCCTTAGTTGGATGGGCAATATAAACCGCAATGGCTCGACCGTTCACACCATAGACAATTTTATCATGTTCCTTTAATAATGCATCTAGTGGAAGCACTTGTCCATTTAAAATTTGTTTTTCATTTGAAGCATTTATTTCTATATAGGGATAATTAGATAATGCATATTCAACAGGCAATAAAAATTCATTCGTTTTTCCTTCATCCATGAGGCTTTGCACTTCTGCTAATGTAAAACAGTTTTCTTGTGAAAAAGTACCGGATGCTGTACGGACAAGCTCATGCATATGAGCTGGGTATCCTAATGCTTCACCAATTTGCACAGCAAGAGTACGAATATAAGTACCTTTACTACATTTAATTCGAATTCGGAATTGTACTTCTTCCCCTTCAAAGTTTTCAGTATCCTCTAAAAGTGTCAGCTCATGAATGGTCACTTTTCTCGTTGGGCGTTCAACTGATTGGCCAGCCCTTGCGTATTCGTATAGTTTTTTTCCATTCACTTTTACAGCTGAAAACATTGGAGGAGTTTGTTCGATTTCTCCTGTTAAACTTTGAAGTGTAGTGATAATTTGTTCCCGAGTAAATTGTTTACATGTTAGATTTTGTTCAACCGTATCCCCTTCTGCATCTTCTGTTGTCGTGGAACGGCCAATTGAGATAATAGCTTCATAGGTTTTCCCGGAATTTGTTAAATACTCTGCAATGCGTGTTGCTTGACCGATACAAATTGGCAATACACCTTCTACACCAGGATCTAATGTTCCGGTATGCCCAACTTTTTTTGTTTTTAATATTTTACGTAGTTTAAATACGCAATCATGGCTAGTCATGCCACGTTCTTTCCATAGTGGTAAAATGCCGTTCATATACGCACTCCTTTAATAAAAATCCATTTTACAAAATTCTCTACATTATTTTCCATGCACTGGGTTTGATTTCCGTTGCGCCATCGTGCTTTCCTGGGGACGTCCGATGAGCCTCCTCACTACGTTGCGGGGTCTCATCTGTGACGCTAATCCCCAAGGAGTCACGCTGGCTCCACTCCAATCTACAAAAATGCACATATTACTGTCTCTTCTTTATAATTTGTTGATGAAACATCGCTAAATATTTTTCTAGAATGATTTATCAGCAATTGTTAGCATAAGGAACGGAGAGCGGCAAGTGTAGCCAGCTTAAGCGCCTCTCGCTGCAGAATAAAGCTTTCTGCAAGAGAGAGTATTCAGAATGGACCGATCAATCTAAATACCGTACTTTGCGGCGAACTCGTCAACTAAGATGTTAAAATATCCAGCTTTTAAATATACTTTGTTTCCTGTTTTACCGTTCAAGGACCATTGATATGGTCGAATTACTAAGTCGACTGATTCTAATTCTGCCCAATCTAACATATTAATCTCATCACCATTCAAACGAGTTGGTCGTCCGTTTGAGATTAAATAACTAATCAATATCTAAGACGACAGCGGCAATGCCTTCGTGACCAACATCATGTTGTCCTCAGTTAGACTGAAGGCATTTCCTTCATACTCATCCGCTCAAAGTGTAATATACGGTATCTATATAGCAAGCCCGAATTTTGGTGATAATCAATATTTTTTTAAAATATTTTATAAAATCATACTTACTACAATTAATGCCACGAAAACATATTATTTCTATAAAAAAACGCCTGCCTGCATAAAATATGCAGATGCAGGCGTTTTGAAATTATTTGTCCTCATGTAGTGAACGTAGTAACTCGTCGATTTTATTTCCATATTCAATTGAAGCATCAAATTCGAACATGATTTCTGGTGTGCGACGTAATCGAATACGTGATCCGATTTCTGAACGAATAAAACCTGAAGCTTTATCTAATGCTTTTAACGTTTCTTCTCGTTCACGTTCATTTCCTAAAGATGTAATATAAACGGTTGCTTGTTGTAGGTCACCTGTTACAGCAACATCTGTTACTGTAACAAATCCAACGCGCGGATCTTTTAGTTTTCGACCGATAATGTCACCAAGCTCCTTTTTCATTTGCTCAGCTACACGGTTTGATCTTAGAGACATCTAATGTCACCACCTTAGTTACCTTGAAAATCTTATAAATATTCACGCCAACTATCTAGTCTTTCCCATATAGGATTTGAATCTAAATAATGGAGTGCGCGTGCCATCTCTCGATCTGCCGCTTCTTTTGCGGAAGCGACAGTGACGATAGCAAGACGCGTACGTTGCCAAACATCTTGATGATCGATTTCCGCAATCGATACGTTGAACTTTTGTTTTGTTCTAGTAATCATACGTTGTAGCACGGCGCGTTTT
Source organism: Planococcaceae bacterium UBA3370 (assembly GCA_002360295.1). Lineage (GTDB taxonomy): Bacteria > Bacillota > Bacilli > Bacillales_A > Planococcaceae > Metasolibacillus. The sequence goes on along the minus strand of DEQI01000238.1, from coordinate 9,379 downwards.
TCTTTTAACGAATGGGCAGTTTGAATGATATATTCAACTTCTGCGTAGACAATCATTATTTACGAACGATTTCTTCCATTACGAAGGCTTCAATAATATCGCCCTCTTTAATGTCGTTGAAGTTTTTAATCGTAATACCACATTCGTATCCTTTTACGACTTCTTTAGCATCGTCTTTAAAGCGTTTTAATGAGTCTAGCTCCCCTTCAAAGATGACGATACCTTCTCGGATTATACGCACGCCTGCGTCACGAACAATTTTACCTTCAGTAACATACGAACCTGCAATTGTACCAATTTTTGATACTTTAATTGTTTGACGAACTTCTGCTTGACCGATAATTTTTTCTTCATACTCAGGGTCAAGCATCCCTTTCATCGCTTGTTCGATTTCTTCAATTACTTTATAAATAATACGGTGTAAGCGAATTTCTACGCCTTCTTCGTCTGCTGCACGTTTTGCATTAACGTCTGGACGAACGTTAAAGCCGATGACAATTGCGTTAGAGGCAGCAGCAAGTGAAATATCTGATTCTGTAATTGCCCCTACACCTGTATGGATAATTTTAACGTTAACACCTTCAACCTCAATTTTCATTAATGAAGCTGCCATCGCTTCTACTGTACCTTGAACGTCAGCTTTCACGATTAAGTTTAATTCTTTCACATCGCCTTGGCTCATTTGTTCAAATAAATTATCAAGTGTGATACGTTGTTTTTCAGATCGTTGTGCTTGAATTGCTGTCATTGCACGAGATTCACCAACTGAACGAGCTGTTTTTTCATCTTCGAACACAACAAAACGGTCACCCGCTTGTGGTACATCATTTAGACCTGTAATTTCAACTGGCGTTGATGGACCTGCTTCTTTTACACGGCGTCCTAAATCATTTACCATTGCACGAACACGACCATATGCGTGCCCTACTACGATTGGATCACCAACACGTAAAGTACCATCTTGAACTAATAATGTCGCAACAGAACCACGACCTTTATCAAGTTGTGCCTCAATTACAGTACCTAACGCAGAACGTTTTGGATTTGCTTTTAGCTCCCCTACTTCTGATACTAATAGGATCATCTCTAATAATTGATCGATTCCTTCCCCTTTTAGGGCTGAAATTGGAACGAAGATTGTATCGCCACCCCAAGATTCAGGTACTAAACCATGCTCAGTAAGCTCTTGCATTACTCGATCAGGGTTCGCTGTAGGTTTATCCATTTTATTGACTGCAACGATAATTGGCACTTCTGCCGCTTTCGCGTGATTGATTGCTTCAACAGTTTGAGGCATTACACCATCATCAGCTGCAACAACAATAATCGCTAAGTCTGTTATTTTTGCACCGCGAGCACGCATTGTTGTAAACGCGGCGTGACCTGGTGTATCAAGGAACGTAATTTTTTTATCGCCTTCTGTTACTTGGTAAGCACCAATGTGTTGTGTAATTCCGCCAGCTTCTCCAGCCGTTACTTTTGTATTACGGATTGAGTCAAGTAACGTTGTTTTACCATGGTCAACGTGTCCCATAATTGTTACTACTGGTGGACGCTCTGTTAACTCTTCTTCGTTCACTTCTTGTTCGAAGTGAGTTTCAAGGTCAGTAATATCGATTCTTACCTCTTCTTCGACTTCTACACCATAGTCTGCGCAGATTAATTCAATTGCATCCTTATCAAGTACTTGGTTAATTGTTGCCATAACACCAAGCATAAATAATTTTTTAATAAGCTCAGATGGCTCACGATGTAATTTTTTTGCAAGTTCTGCAACTGTTAATGATTCATAGAATGTAATTTTTTCTGGTAATTCTTTTTGTACTACTTGCACAGGTTGTTGTGGCTTATGTGTACGACGTTTTCCACCATGAATTCCTGGTTTTTTACGTTGATTGAAGCCACCTTTGTTTTGATTATTATTCTTATTATTGCCGTTATTTCCACGACTGTTTTGATTGTTATTTTGTGTCATATTTCTACTTTGGTTACCTTTTGCATTTTTAGATTTGTCACTTTGAGATGTTTTATTTTGCTCAGTTTTAAAAGAGCCATTTGTTGCTTTTTTAGGCTGCTCTTTTGATTGCGGACGTATTGTCGCCTTTGCATTTTGACCTTTAGAAGGTTTGCCTTCTTCTTTAACGCCTGCTATTGAAGAAGATGCTTTTTTCGGTTCTGTTACTTGCTGAAAGACAGAATCAAGTTTAGATACTACGCCCGTTTCGAGCATTGACATATGATTGGTTACTTTTATATCAAGCTTGGAGAGCTGTTCTATTACTTCTTTACTCGTTTTATTTACCTTTTTCGCATATTCATGAACTCTAATTTTGCTCATCTGCTCACCCCCGATTATTTTTCGTTGAGTAGACTAGACATTTTTTTGGCAAACCCTATATCGGTAATAGCTAAAGCTACACGTGCTTCCTTTCCTGTAGCATGTCCAAGATCATATCGATCTCCAAATACATAAAACTCAACGTTGTAAAAAGAACATTTATCTTGAATCTTCTTGGCTGTATTTGCTGAAGCATCATGAGCAAGGAGGACAAGCTTAGCGCCGCCCCCGCGCACTTCTTTAATTACTAGTTCTTCTCCAGATATTACTTTTCGAGCTTTGGCTGCTAATCCTAACATTTGTAGGACTGCTTTATTCGTCATAAAATCGACTCCCTACGAATAAGTGTCAGCAATTGCTCGTACACTTCTTCCGGAACTTCCGCTTCTAATTGACGCTCTAAAATGTTTTTTTTACGCGCCATATCAACTGCTTGTTCCGATTTTGAAACATATGCACCACGGCCAGATTTTTTACCTGTTACATCAACAGATACTTCTCCTTCTTTTGACCGTACAACACGTAACATTTCTTTTTTAGGATACATTTCTCCGGTCGCTACACATTTACGTAATGGTATCTTTTTTTTGATTGACATCAGCATTCACCTTCCCTACATAAACGCTAAAACTAACAAGTCGATTGAAGAGATTATTCCTCGTCTACTTGATATAAATCATACTCAATATCATCATATGACTCATCGTTATCTTGTGGAACAAACGTGCTCGTTTCTGAAGGATAAATTCCTAATTCACGTGCATCCGTTTCACTCTTTATATCGATTTTCCAACCTGTAAGCTTTGCAGCAAGTCGTGCGTTTTGACCACGTTTACCGATTGCTAACGATAATTGATAATCTGGTACGACAACAGTTGTTGATTTATCTTCTTCATTCACTTGTACATCTAATACTTTAGATGGACTAAGTGCGTTAGCAACAAAAATAGTTGGATCCTCAGACCATTCAACGATATCAATTTTTTCGCCATTTAATTCATTTACTATATTTTGTACACGAGCCCCTTTAGCTCCTACACATGAACCAACTGGATCCACTTCTTCATTATGCGCATATACTGAAATTTTTGAACGGTCGCCTGCTTCACGTGCAATTGATTTAATTTCAACTGTACCATCGAAAATCTCTGGTACTTCCATTTCAAATAATCGACGCAATAAGCCAGGGTGTGTACGAGAAACGATTACTTGTGGGCCACGCGTAGTGCGCTCAACTTTAGTAATGTATACACGAATGCGTGATTGAGGTTTGTATACTTCCCCTTGAATTTGCTCATTTAATGGTAAGGCTGCTTCAACTTTCCCTAGAGAAACGTAGATTTGGCGTGCATCTTGACGTTCAATCGTACCTACCACGATATCATCTTCACGATCAACATACTCTTCGTAAATTAGGCCACGTTCTGCTTCACGTACGCGCTGTGTTACTACTTGCTTCGCCGTTTGTGCAGCAATACGTCCAAAGTTACGAGGTGTTACCTCTTGTTCTAACACATCGCCGATTTCATAAGCAGGATTAATGATTTTTGCATCTTCAATAGCGATTTGTAAACGATCATCTTCCACTTCCGCTACAACGTCTTTTCGAGAATATACAAGCATTGTGCCTTTGTCTAAATTTAAATCTACTCGTACATTTTGTGCTTGATTAAAATTACGCTTATATGCCGTAACTAAAGCAGCCTCAATCGCTTCAATTAATACATCCCTTGAAATACCTTTCTGCTCTTCAAGGGCAGTTAAAGCATCTAGTAAATCACTACTCATTTTATTTTCACTCCTAAATTCGCTTATCTGAAAAGTCAATTGCAAGTCGTGCCTGCGCAACTTTTTCTTTTTCTATAAGTACATTCACTTTACGCGTTTTAATGCGTATTTCCATTTCTAGACCTTGTTCAGTATATGCTGTTAAATATCCTTGCAATTCCTTCATATCTTTCACAGGTTCGTATGTTTTCACATAAATGTATTTGCCTACTGCTTTTTTAAAGTCATCTTCTTTTTTTAATGGACGTTCAGCACCAGGAGAAGATACTTCTAAATAATAGTTTTGCTCAATTGGATCTTCTTCATCCAAAACTGCACTTAAACGTTCACTCACTTGCACGCATTGCTCAATGTCAATTCCACCTTCTGGAGTATCCACATAGACGCGTAAATAGTAGTTGCGACCTTCTTTTACAAACTCTACATCTACTAATTCAAGTTTTAACTCATCTACAATAGGGTTCAATAGTTGTTCGATTATCGTTGTAACTTTGCCCATCGTATCCTCCTTCCGCCACTATATATTGTATAAAGAAAACATAAGGTTTTAACAAAAAATACTTACTCTATTACTTCTTTTCGCTATATATTAAATATTTTACTACCTACGACAAGTAGCAATAATGCATTGATATTTCTCTGAATTATGTAGAGAAATAGGAATAAAGTATTTTTGAAAATTTGCTTCCTTGTTCTAAACAACAGAAAAGAGCGGGAGGGAACCCACTCTTTTTGCTGCAAAACTATCAACAAATTAATACAATTAGCATAGCACATTCCTCATGTGAATGCAAATTCGCTCCAATCACCTCATCTATTTTAGAAAAGAGATAGTTGGTTTGCATCTGGTAAACCGTCTAAGCAACCGAGCTGATCCATGTATTCAATCAACGTTTTTGACACACGGCCACGACGTTGTAAATCTTCTTTTGATAAAAACTCACCTTCTTCACGCGCAAGCACAATTTGCTTTGCTACGTTTGTACCTAATCCTGGAATGGCATCAAAAGGTGGAATTAATGCGTTGCCATCTATGATGAATTCACTTGCTTGTGAACGGTATAAGTCTACTGATTTAAATTGCATACCGCGCTCACACATTTCAAGCGCAATTTCTAAAACAGTCATTAAGTTTTTTTCTTTCGTTGAAGCATCTAAACCTTTTGTATTGATTTCATCAATTTTTGATCGAATGACAGGAGCTCCCTGAATCATCGCAATTAAATCAAAATCATCTGCTCGTACAGTAAAATAAGCTGCATAATATAAAATCGGATAATGTACTTTAAACCAAGCGATACGAACTGCCATTAATACGTAGGCTGCTGCGTGCGCCTTCGGGAACATGTATTTTATTTTTTTACATGAATCAATATACCATTCAGGCACATTGTTTTTACGCATTTCTGCTTCCATATCATCTGTTAACCCTTTACCTTTACGTACGGACTCCATAATTTTGAAGGCAAATGCAGGTTCTAGCCCTTGATAAATTAGATATACCATGATGTCATCACGACAACCAATTACTTCTGAAAGTACACAAGTTCCATTTTTAATTAATTCTTGTGCATTACTTAGCCATACGTCTGTACCATGTGATAGTCCAGATATTTGAACAAGCTCACTGAAAGTGGACGGCTGCGTTTCCTCTAACATTTGACGAACGAAACGAGTACCGAATTCTGGAATCCCGAGTGTACCTGTTTTAGTACCTATTTGCTCTGTCGTTACACCTAGTGATTCTGTATTACTGAAAATTTTCATTACCTCTGGATCATCCGTTGGTATCGTCTTCGGATCAATACCCGATAAATCTTGTAGCATCCGAATAACTGTAGGATCATCGTGTCCTAGAATATCTAGCTTTAAAATATTATCGTGAATTGAATGGAAATCAAAATGCGTCGTTTTCCATTCAGAGTCTTGCGCATCTGCCGGGTACTGAACTGGTGAGAAATCATAAATATCCATATAATCAGGAACAACGATAATCCCACCAGGATGTTGACCCGTTGTCCTTTTTACACCAGTACAGCCTTGAACGAGACGATCGACTTCTGCACCACGGAAAGAAATATTGTGATCATTTGCATAGCCCTTTACATAACCATAAGCTGTTTTTTCTGCTACAGTTCCGATTGTTCCAGCTCGGAATACATAATCCTCTCCGAACAGTACTTTTGTATAGTTATGAGCTTGTGGTTGATATTCACCTGAGAAGTTCAAATCGATATCCGGTACCTTATCTCCCTTAAACCCAAGGAATGTTTCGAACGGGATGTCTTGTCCATCTTTTTTATAAGGTGTACCACATTCTACGCAGTCTTTATTAGGTAAATCATAGCCTGAGGCAACAGAACCATCCGCAATAAACTCAGAATGCTTACAGTTAGGGCAAACATAATGAGGTGGTAGCGGATTTACTTCGGTAATTTCCATGAACGTTGCTACAAGTGACGACCCAACCGAACCACGTGAACCTACTAAATATCCATCAGCAAGCGATTTTTTTACAAGCTTTGCTGAAATTAAATAAATTACACCAAATCCATGCCCTAAAATTGATTTTAGTTCTTTTTCGATTCGAGCTTGCACAATTTCCGGTAAATTGTCTCCATATATTCGCTGGGCCATTTCATAAGTTAAATTTGTTACTTCGTCATCAGAGCCTTCAATTTTCGGCGTATATAAATCATCTTTAATTGGTTTTACTTCTCCAATCATATTGGCAATATGCTGGGTATTCGTCACAACAACTTCCTTTGCTAAATCAGGTCCTAAAAAATCAAACTCTGCAAGCATTTCATCTGTCGTACGGAAATGTACTGCTGGTAATGGATAACGATTTAACGGATTCGCTCCGCCCATTGAACCAATTAGTATTTGTCGGAACTTGCCATCTGTTTCATCTAAATAATGAACATTCCCTGTAGCTACTACCGGAATATTTAATTTTTTTCCAAGTTTGACAAGTCGCCGGATAATATCTTCTAAATTCCACTGATCATGAATGGTCCCTCTTGCAATAAGCTGCGAATAGACTGGCTTTGGCTGTATTTCAATATAGTCGTAAAATTTTGCTACTTGTTCTGCCTCTTCTGGCGTTTTGTTCATGATAGTTTCGAATAATTCGCCATCGGAACATCCTGAGCCAATGATTAAACCATCTCGATATTTTTGTAAATCACTTTTCTTAATACGGGGTACTCGGTAAAACGTTTCAGTATGCGATATAGAAACGAGCTTAAATAAATTTTTCAGGCCATCATTATTAACGGCTAAAATCGTACAATGGGATGGACGTACTTGTTTGTAACTATCATCCCCACCTATATGCTTATTAAAGTCATC
>DEQI01000238.1:0-1830 GCA_002360295.1 Planococcaceae bacterium UBA3370 | reverse complement strand
TCATAAATTGCACGGTGATGCTGAGTTAATTCCACACCGTAACGTTTACAAAGCGTATTTAGTCGGTGATTTTTTAATGTTGGATTGAGCATACGCGAAAGCTCTAACGTATCGATGACAGGATGTTTAACATCCGTAATTCCGTACTTATTATAGGCAACATATAAAAAGCCAATATCAAACGATGCGTTATGAGCAACAACTATGCTGTCACCGATAAATTCATAAAACTCTCGTATTACGTCTTCTACTTCAGGTGCATCTTTTAACATGTCATCTGTAATATGAGTTAAATCAATAATGTTTGCTGTTAATGGTTTATGAGGATTGGCAAATCGTTCAAACTTACCAATCACTTGTCCATTTTTAATTTTTACAGCAGCAAGCTCTATAATTGTGTCATATACAGTGGATAAACCGGTCGTTTCGACGTCAAAAACTACATAAGTCGCATCTTCTAGAAGAATATGTTGCTCTTCATAAGCAATCAACGCTGATGAATTAACTAAGTTTGCCTCTAACCCATAAATTACTTTAATACCATGTTTTTTCCCTGCCCCATATGCATCCGGAAAAGCTTGCACGACCGCATGATCGGTAATCGCAATAGCAGGATGTCCCCATTTAGCTGCTTGGGCAATTAACTTGTCTACAGGCGTAACTGCGTCCATTTGACTCATTGGTGTATGCAAATGCAACTCAACACGCTTTTCTCCTTCTGGTGCTGTATCTTTACGCGTTTCTTTTTTTATTTCTACAATATCTCGGGCCATAACAACTAAATCACGCGCAAACGTATCCATTTGCACAGAGCCACGAACTTTTACCCACATCCCTTTCGATAACTGCGACATCATATCAACATCACTATCATCACGAGAGAACATTTTTACTAAAATAGAATCCGTATAATCGGTCATTTTAAACTCTAGTAAACAACGCCCACTTTTAAGCACTTTAATTTCAGTTGCAAAAACAAAGCCTTCCAAAACAATGGAACGTTCTTCTTCAAGTACAGAACGAATCTCAGCAGGGTCGCTATCTTTAATTTGTGCACCAAGCTGGAATGGTCGATCCCCAAGAACGTTTTCAGGTGATTGCGACTTTTCTTTTTCACGCTTCGCAAAATCTTCTAAAGCTTGTTTAGCAAGAATTGCCTCTTCCTCTTGGCGCTGAGCAATAAATGCCTCTTGTGCTTGTTTCATTTCTTCTGATTGTTCGATGAGTTGAAACTCAAGTGGTATATGTGGAAAACCGAATAATTTGTAGCTATCGGCTATTTTATCTGTATACTTTGCTTTTAAAGATAAATGCTCTACTTCATGCATACTAGTTGCAATTAATTTATGACCTGTCCATTGCGGCTGTTGGTCCATTAGCTGATTCTTTAATAGTGGAGACATATCTTCCAGTTGACGTATTGCTGGTAGCCAATATTCCACAACACGCTCTTCCGTTACTACAGGAGCAGTTGTTTCAATCACAATAGAGACATTAGCAATGGCTGCAAAAGTATCGGACATACGTGCAATAAATAACTGATATAGTTGATATGGTAATATATTTTGCAATCGAATGACGAAGCGCCAAATTCGATTTTTTTTATGCACAGAAAGACGTGTTAGCTCGCCTCCCTCAAAAAAAGACATATACACATCTTCAGTTAATTGTAGCTGCTGCAAAAGCGTCCGAAAACGTTCTTTTGCCTCTTGCTCATTTGACACATCTTTCACCTTCCTTTATTTAAACTCCCCAAATATAAGTTTTTTTTCAAAAAAAGAATCCGCTCCCTTTCCACAGGAGAACCGACGAGTCATCTCATCTTTGAGA
>DEQI01000243.1 GCA_002360295.1 Planococcaceae bacterium UBA3370 | reverse complement strand
AAAGTACGCCAAATGGTTCTTTCTGGCCAATTTTATAGTCGTTCATTCGGTCGTCCATAAAAAGGAGGAATCACATGTACACTGTGAAAGAAGTAGCGGCATTGCTAGATATGACGGATCACACAATTCGCTACTATACAGATCAGGGGTTAGTACCAAATTTGAAGCGAGACGTTTCGAATAAACGTCTGTTCGATGAAGCATCAATCAACTGGCTTTTATGTGTAAAACACTTAAGGCATTGTGGCATGCCAATTGATGATATAAAAAAGTATATTAACCTTTGTCTAAAAGGTGAATCAACGGTGAAAGAGCGCTATGAAATTATGCGCGGACAACTAGCTGTAGCACAAGCACAGCTGGAAGAGGCTAAGCAACGCCTTACTTATATTGAAGAAAAGGTCGGGGGTTACTTTAGCATATTGAATGGTGTGAAAAATACATAACTAGGAACTAACATCCATAAAACCTTATAAAAAGAGGTTTATGGGTGTTTTTATGTTCTAGAGAAATCTGAATTTTTCATTTAAGTAATGATATCTCGTGCTTTAGTAATCGCTATCGAATACTTTGTGGATATTTTAATTATTTTAGGGGTAATTTTGTTTTGTATTATATGTGGTTTTGCATTAGTATCTAATTGGCCAGTAGTTAGTAAGAGGTGGATTTAATGGCAAGAAAAAATTGAAGATGAACTAACGAAAGAAATGATTATAGAAGAAGCTGATCGTCAATTTTTACAGCTAGACTTTCATAAAGTATCCATGAGAGCTATTGCAAAAGCTCTAGGATGTAGCCATGGTGCTCTTTATTATCATTTCAATAACAAATCAGAGTTATTTAACGCAGTGATTGAAAAGTATTTTTCTATGTTAAATAGTGGTCTAGATCATGTTTTACAATATGGCTGCCAAGAAGGGACAAAGAAGGTGCTACTGGGATATATGGAATTCGGCCTAAATTTCCAAAGCCAATATGAATTTATGTTTGTAAAACGTAAGGATTTATTGGATCCATTAATGCAACAAGCAACAAATATCAGTTATGAAAAGTTTGCTAGTACTCTTCAAGCGTTGCATAATCATAAGCTAAATCCAGTTGAAATCCATTCTACATTTATAGCTCTTCATGGATTTGTTCTCTGTTATAAAGGGCGAGTAGGTAGTTATGAAGAAGGACAGGAAGCAGCGCTCAATCATGCCGAATACTTATTAAAAGCTCTAGTTCGCTAGAGTTAAGTTATATCATTAATTGACCAATGGTTAATAAGGGGGAGTTATTTTGCATAAAGGTAGGTATACAGTACAAAATGAAAAAGATGTGGTTGTTTTAATAATTGGGATGAAAATTCATAAGTTATTTCATTTTCATCAATGGATTCCTATAATGAAATCGATGGGAACTATGTTAAAGGAGCTATATAGTAATAGTAGTCATGGTTTTCTTCATGGTGAGGTATGTTTGAATTGGAAGGGCGTAACAGTTATTCAGTATTGGGAAAGCTTCGAAAAACTAGAAGCGTATGCTCATAACGAAACGCATAGGCAATTTTGGAGATATTATAACCAAAAAGCAGCTCAAAAAAATGTGGTTGGTATTTTCCACGAAACATATATAGTTCCAGCTAAAAATTATGAGGCGATTTATGTGAATATGCCTAAATTTGGTTTAGGAAAAGCATTGCCTTTCGAAGAAGTCGATAAGCATACTAATAGCTCAAGAGAAAGATTAGATATAAAATAGTGAATTACATGTAATATATTTTAAAAGAGCAGCAAATACATTGTCTATCAATGCGTTTGCTGCTCTCTATTTATAGGGAGCTGTGGTAAATGCCTGCATGAACAATTGTATGTTGCCCCAGATGAGACTGAAACCATGATTTGGATGGGAGTCCGGTCGGAGTATTGTGAAGTGCATATACAGCCACTGCTTTTAGTTTAGTTTTAGTATAGCGTTATCTGCATAGGCTTATATTTGTATAAGAATTAAAGATAAGTGTATAACAAAGAAGCACTAAATAGTATTGATGTTGATCGATATTATCCATCATGAGGCTATATAAAATATATTAAATAAATACCGTAATATTTCCAAATAGTTAGAGCAGACAAATTGGATATTTGCCTGCTCAATTTTTATATCACAAAGTAAATAAAATATCTCTTTTTACAAGTGGTAGTGTTTTAGTAAAAACCCCTCTCATAATAGGACCTGTTTCTAAAGTAAGAAAGGATTGTTCAAATTCAAAAACAATCGTATCGAATATTTGAACTGTGTCGTCATGAAAACCATAACCTGTTACCTTTTTAATAACGTTATCTTCAAAAGAAAAGTTTGAACCAATAATAATGTATTGGTCAGGATCATGTTCATCATAATCCGAATCAAACCAATCTCTGGCAAATGGAATTATTTGTTTCTATATAATGAATATTAAAAAACGGTTTGGAGTATTGATAAATCCATTCACTTCATTCCCCATCAAATTGAATTATTAATCTTCCATCCCAATTAGAAGTCCCTGTTTTATAACTACCTTCAGGGAAAATAAACGTCCATGGCATACTTACTTTCGACGGTATCGAGAGTGAGGGTAGGGTAAATAACTTCTCTGCTAGTATCTCTTGGTCGTTCGTATAGAACAGTCGAGTGTTGTCAAACGTAAGAGAAACAGCAGAAAAGTTATGCACTAATACCGTAATTAATAGCTCATTTCGATGATTAATTGCTTCTCGAATAGGGGAGAAAACAATAGTAGAAAAATGTTTTTCTTTTGTTTCATTAAAAAGTTTTTTTATATGAACTCGGTCTTTTGCAGATAGTGCTTTGTCCCAAGAAGCTTCAAATTGTAGGTGTTGCATAAAGGGAACCTCCTTTTTATGTTAGTTTAACATACAAAAACGGGGGTTAAATAGACAGTTCGGATGTAGCGACTATTGTTGATTTTCACAGTGTGAATTATTTTCCTATCATTTTAAAAACAATGAAACCGTGATTTGTCGAATTTCATATACAACTTAAATATAAATAAGCGTCAATCGTGTTAAATGGCACTTAAATAAAAATAAGTTGTATATCAATTTGGTTAAATGACAAAATCGTTGAAATAATGATGATGATTATTTTTGTGCGATAAAAAATAAAGAACAAAAAATCATACGTTATCAATAAAAGTAGAGTCCTTCCTTTAGCGAAAAGTATTTCATCATAGTATAATAAATACGAATCTAAATATAATTTGGAAAGGAGCTGCTTATAAATGGCTCAAAATTTAAAAGGAAAAGTAGCATTTGTTACTGGTGCAGCAAGAGGAATTGGAAAAGCAACGGCGCTTCACTTAGCGAAAGAAGGCGTAAATGTAGGTCTACTAGCAAGAACGGAGAAAACTTTAAAAGAAGTAGCTTCAGAAATTGAACGTTTCGGCGTAAAAGTAGCTTATGCAACGGCTGATGTTTCATCAAAAGAACAAGTAGAAGCGGCCATTTCTTCATTAACAAATGATTTAGGACCAGCTGATATATTAATTAATAATGCAGGGATCGCTACATTTGGTACAGTTATGGAAATGGATCCAGAAGAATGGAAGCAAATCATTGATACAAATTTAATGGGTACATATTATGTAACACGTGCAGTCCTACCACAGTTAATCGAAAAAAATGGAGGAGATATTATTAATATTTCTTCTACAAATGGATTAAGTGGAGCTGCCACATCAAGTGCTTACAGTGCATCGAAGTTTGCTGTCATTGGTTTCACAGAATCATTAGCGCAAGAAGTTCGCCGCAACAATATTCGCGTATCGGCTTTAACACCAAGTACCGTTGCGACAGATTTAGCAGCGGATTTAAGCTTAATTAAAGAAAACGATGACTCAAAATTCATGCAACCAGAAGATATTGCGGAATTCATCGTCAACCAATTAAAGCTAAATCCACGTATTTACGTGAAAACAGCAAGCTTCATTGCAACGAATCCATATTAATGGATGGCAGTTAAGTGAATTACATGTTAGAAGAGTTGATTATCCAAAGAGGGTAATTAACTCTTTTTTATGAGGAAATAGTCTAATAGTCCAAGCCTCATATAAATTAAATAAATCCTTTTAGAAGGCGTTTAAAAAGCTTTGTTTTGAAGCTTCTATAAATTTTTGCAGTGCATTTGATACTGGTATATCTTTTCTTCGTATAAATACTGTTTTAACAAATCTATATTCACCAGGGACAGGATGAAACATCAATTTTTTACCTGAATTTAACTGTTGCGCAATTAGTTTGGAAACTAAAGCAACACCAAGTCCTGCTTTAACGCAACCGATCATACCTTCAATTGTGCCAAACTCAACTTTACGAACGACTACACCTTCTTCCTTTACCCAAGCCTCCATCTTCCTTCTATACGTGCACCCAGGATTAAAGACTAAAATCGTATTCTTTTTTAAATCCTTCAATGTGTTTATTGGTGGATGTCCTTTATTAGAAATCAAAACTAATTCCTCATGAATTAGGCTCTCTTGAGCAATTTTCGGTTCATCAATTGTATCTGTAATAAATTCACCATCTAAATTATATTGAAGTACTTCCTTAACTAAATTTTCGGAAGAACCATTAATTAACGAAAACTCTACTAACGGAAATGATTCAAGAAAAGTAGTTAATACCGTAGGAAGACGCGCAGCGGTTGTAATATCCGTAGCTCCAATAGTAAGTGAACCAGATGGCGTACTAGGATTACTGAAAGAATCTACAACTTCTTTATATAATTGAAGCATTTTATCAGCATATGTTAAAAATTGATTACCTTCTGCAGTTAATCGTACACCTTTATTTGTTCGAATCAGTAACGTAGCACCTATTTCTTTTTCAAGTTTCGCCAATCTACTAGTTACATTTGATTGAACATAGTTTAATTCGATAGCGGCCTTCGTTACGTTTTTATGATTGACAATCGATTTAAAAATTTCTAAGTCCTTCATATCCATTTCATTTCCCACCCATCAAAAATAGTGATTGCAACAATCCTTTTTATTCATTTTACATGATAGTAGCGTATACATAAAATGGAATTTATAAAAGGTTAGGGGAGGTACAGGTGATGACAATATTCAATGTCGTGATACCTATATTTGCAATTATCGTATGTGGTTACATAGCCGGCTATACAGGGATTGTTCCAAAAGCTGGAGCCAAAACATTAAATAATTATGTATTTTATATTGCTCTACCAGCTTTATTATTTCTATCAACTGCTACAGCTCCAATTAAACAACTGATGAATTGGTCATTTATAGCCATTAATTTGGGAGGAATTTTAGCCAGTTTCCTAATTGCCCTGATGATTTCTAAGTTTATTTTTAAAACTCCAATAACTTCTGCATCTCTATACGGAATGAATGCTTCTTACGGTACAACAGGTTATATGGGGATACCATTAGTCATTGCCGCTTTTGGCAATGAAGTAGCGTTGCCTGCAGCATTGGCTACTTTAATACATAATGTCCCGGTAATTACAATTGTGCTGTTTGTTGGTGAATCAGCTTTAGTAATGGCTAATGCGCAAGAAAGAAAGTATTCATTAAACACGCTTTGGAGTATTGTGAAGCCAGTTCTGACAAGTCCATTAACGATATCTGTTATAGCAGGCATCATAGTAGCGTTACTAGAATTTAACTTACCCACTGCTATATTGACATTCTCGCAATTACTAGCAAATGCTTCTGGTTCTACGGCTCTCTTTGCTATAGGACTTGGGTTAGTTGGCCAATTTACATTCATGGGGAATGGTGATTTTAGTAAAGCTGAAGTGGCGATCATTGTATGGTTAAAGCTATTTTTCCAACCAATGGTCACGTTTATTTTATTTATGTATGTCTTTGATGTTGAGCCTTTATGGGGAGTCATTTCAATTATAATGGCTGCTTTACCAGTAGGGGCTGGGGTATTTGTCTTTGCGCAAAAATATGAACAAATGATGAAGCAAACATTAACGGCAATTCTAGTTTCTATATTCATATCCGTCATTACGCTTTCCATTATTTTTGTAATAATTAATAATACAATTGTGTTTTAATTTTTTTCGTAAGATTTTTTGTGTTATTTGGAAGCCGATATTTTGGCTTCTTTTTTTATTTTTCGAAGAGAGCAACTAGCATTAAAATCTTGTATTTTAAAAGTGGGGAAGAGAAATATAACATTATTCTGTATATTCTCGAAAATCTTACTTGTTAAAAGTATGTTCATTAAACTCCTTTATATTAGTTACTTCGTATTCAATACGGGAAAAGTCCATGACTAATATCGATTTGGTGCTGTGGAAACATCCTAATATTTTTATTACAAAGTGAAGCAAAGCTGTACAGCGCTGGAATCTAAGAATTCAAATAAGGAGCTAGCTTATAGTTATAGTATAAAAATTCAGAATCTTATTGAAAGAATAATAGAGATGTTGTAGACTTGTCATACAAGCTTACTACATTTTTTAACATTAGGGGGAAAGAAATGAAAAAATCACTATTATTTATATTGGTAGCGTTATCATTAATGCTATCGGGATGCATAGAGCGTCGAGAGTTCATAACTATTGCGACTGCATCGGCAGGAGGGACATACTATCCAATCGGAGTCGGGTTAGGAAATTTATGGACAGAGATATTAACTGAAGAAAAGGTAAAAGCCACGGGTCAATCATCAGCGGGATCGGTGGAAAATATTCAACTCTTAAAAAACGGGGAAGCAAAAGTAGCCATTCTTCAAGGGCTTATTGGGGCACAAGCATATGAAGGGCGGGGTGGAAACTTTGAAGGTAGGCCGTATCAAGAGTTACGCTCAATCTCTATGCTTTGGTCAAACGTAGAACATTTTGTATTGATGGACAAAGAAATTACAACAGGAACGATTTCTGACATTGATACAAAGTCGTTCTCTGTTGGTCCGCAAGCTTCAGGAACTGAGCAGTCGACACTGGTAATTATGGAAGGTTTGGGGTTAACAAAAAAGAATATTAAGCCCGAATATTTAGGTTATGATGATACGGTTTCTGCAATGCGAGATGGACGTCTAGATGGCGGCTCATTGCCGGCTGGGATTCCTGTATCTTCTGTAATGGATATGGCGGCTTCTGGTGTAAAGGCTTCTGTATTAGATGTCACGGATGAGCAGCTTGATAGTATTAACAGTATATTTAATACTTGGTTCCGCTTTGTGATCCCAGCAGGTACATATACAGGAATTGATAAAGAAATCAATACAATTGCGCAGCCGAATTTCTTGGCAACCACTAAAGAAATTGACGAAGAGCTTGTCTACAAATTAACGAAAACGATTTATGAAAATTTAGAGAAAGTGCATCAAATTCATAATTCAGCAAAAGAAATCCAATTAGAATCAGCACTAAATGGTCTTCCTGCTCCACTTCATCTAGGAGCATACAAATACTTTGTGGAGGCTGGATTAGAGGTGCCAAAGCATCTTATTCCACCAGAAGCGAATGAATCAAATAAATAAGGGGTCTATCACGGGGGTGTAATGATGATTTTTAAGAAAAAACAACAAGAATTTGATGTGGCTGAAACGTTGGAAAATGATAAAGAAGCCGGCGGAGCAGTAAGAACATTGTCTGGTAAAACAGGTATGGTCATTGCAGTATTACTGTTTGTTTTAGCGATATTTTCGGTATATGTAAATAGTTTGATGAACATTCAAGAAATCTATCGAAATGCCATTTTTTTAACGTTTCTTTTAGTATTAACATTTTTCCTTTACCCGGCAACAAAACGTTCCAGTAAAA
The DNA here is from genome assembly GCA_002360295.1 of Planococcaceae bacterium UBA3370. Taxonomy (GTDB): domain Bacteria; phylum Bacillota; class Bacilli; order Bacillales_A; family Planococcaceae; genus Metasolibacillus. Next base: position 12,756 of record DEQI01000243.1, on the reverse strand, counting down.
CGAAAATAACAGTTATGGATTATATTTGGAGTATTTTAGGATTTGCAGGGGGCGCCTATATTTTACTAAATTACTCTACTATTCATAATGTGAAGCTATCAGAACCTACGACAATTGATTATATCTTTGCATTTATTACGATTGTCGTGTTACTAGAAGTATCACGCCGTACAATCGGGGCGTTCATTCCAATATTGGCAATAACCGCTATTTTCTTTGCGTTGTTTGGACCATGGTTCCCTGGTATGTTCGGACATGCAGGTTTTGGCTTTGAGCGTCTCTTATACCGTCTATATATGACGACGGAAGGGATATTTGGTATGACGTTCTCGATTGCAACGACGTATATCGTGATCTTCATTTTATTCGGAGCATTTTTAAATGCGAGCGGAGCAACGCGTCTGTTTAATGATTTAGCATTAGCAGTTGCTGGCCAACGACGTGGTGGACCGGCCCAAGTAGCTGTATTGTCTTCGGCTTTAACAGGGATGTTAAGTGGGTCAGCAGTAGCAAACGTAGCAACAACGGGAACTTTTACAATTCCTCTGATGAAGAGTATCGGTTTAAAGCCACGTTTTGCAGCGGCAGTTGAGGCAACTGCTTCTACTGGCGGGATGATTATGCCACCTATCATGGGGGCGGCTGCTTTTATCATGGCAGGTTTCCTGGGAGTGGGCTATAACATTATTGTTCTAGCTGCTATTGTGCCAGCGATCCTCTACTATAGTGCCTTAATTATAGCTATTGATATTGAAGCTAAAAAGCAAGGGCTAAAAGGGATTAGCAAGGACAATATTCCGGCTGTAATGGAGGTCATCAAGACAAGTGGAGTGCTAATATTACCGATTATTATCGTCATTGTGACTTTAATGACAGGCTTTACAGCATTGTTTGCTGGCTTTGCTGGGATTTTTGCGTGTATAGCAGCGAGCTGGCTGACGAAGGACAAAGAAAATCGAATTGGTATTAAAGCTATTACCAGTGCATTGATTGAAGGAGCTCGCGGCTCCATTCAAGTAGCGGTAGCCTGTGCAACAGTAGGTATTATCATTGCTGTCATTACGATGACAGGCTTAGGCTCGACACTGGCTTATAACATCATTCAAATATCGGGCAATAATTTAGCTATTATTTTAGTGTTGATTATGGTTACGAGTATTGTGTTAAGTATGGGGTTACCATCGACAGCACTTTATATCGTTGTTGCTGTAGCTGCTGCGCCTGCATTAATAGAAGCAGGGGTGAATCCTATTGCGGCACACTTCTTTGTATTTTGGTTCGGTGCACTCTCTAATATTACACCGCCAGTAGCACTCGCATCCTATACAGCTGCAGGAATTGCCCGAGCAGATGCAATGCAGACATCGTGGACAGCGGTAAAGCTTTGTTTACCAGGCTTCCTATTACCTTTTATGATCGTGTACAATCCAGCACTTGTTATGCAGACAGAAGCAACAGGTATGGACGCAGCACTGCAAATTATTTTTGCTTTCACTACTTCGATTTTAGGTGTGTTTGCGTTGTCAACAACAGTATTTAACTTCTTTGCAACAAGTATGACAATTTTTGAGCGAATAGCTATGGCGATTGCAGCATTACTTTTAATTATTCCAGAATTAATTACGAGTGCAATTGGTCTAGGAATCATTATACTAGTGTTAGCTATTCACTTGCCACGTGCTAAAAAAGTGAATACTCAAGGGAAAGAAGTATCTGTTTAAAGATAGGGGTTTTATAATGCAAGTTGAACGTAGGAAAGTAGCAGATCAAGTATTAGAGTTTTTGATTGAAATGATGCGTACAGGTGAGCTCCGTACTAATACGGTGCTGCCAACTGAAAATGAGTTGGCAGTACGTTTCGGGGTCAGTAGAGCTCCTATTAGAGAGGCGCTTAAAGTATTAGAAGTAGCTGGTGCGATAGAAAGCAGGCAAGGTGGCCGAAGCTTGGTGAAGGAAGTGTCGCTGGCAGAATTATTGGATCCAGTGCGTTTTCAGCTCATCAAGAAGCAGCAGGTGTTGGATTTACTTGAGTTCCGAATCATAATTGAAACAGAGGCAGCCGCATTGGCAGCGGAACGCCGAACAGAAGAGGAGCTTGTGGAAATTCAACGGTTAGTTGATCATTTCCAACAGCTGATGTGTGATGATAAAGCAATTGGTTATGAAGAAGATTTTCAGTTCCATCAGTTTATTATGAAGGCGTGTAAAAATGACTTTATATCCGAAACAATAGGCAATTTAAGTGACTTACATTTACGTGCATTAAAGTATTCTTTATCCAAAAACTTAGGATGGGATAAAAAACGGAAGGAAGTCGCTAAAGAGCATATGCTTATTGCACAGGCGATTGCCCAGCAAAATAGTGAAGGGTCAAGACAGGCTATGCGGGAGCATTTAACAAATGCTCGCAATAAAATTCTCAATTTACCAGAAGAAGAGTAACGCTATAAAATGCGTTCTTTTTATTATTCTTTAAATTGGGACATAGGAGAGGACGAAATGGAGCAGCTACAACAGCTTTTACAACAAATCATCCTGGATGATGAGCGTATTTTAACGGATAAGGCAGATTTGACAAGCTATTCCTATGATGCCTCATTTGGGGTGTATATGCCGGAAGTGGTTGTGCAGCCTTTATCGACATATGAAGTGGCAGGAATTTTGCAATTGGCCAATAAGCATAAAATCCCTGTATACCCACGAGGACAAGGCACAAGTTTAAGTGGCGGTCCCCTGCCTGTCCGTGGGGGGATTGTGATGGATTTATCTCAATGGACATCAAAATTGGAAATTGATACGGAAAACATGCTGGCAATTGTATCGCCTGGCGTGACAGCACAGGCAATTAATAATGCAGCACTTGTACATGGGCTGATTTATCCTCCAGACCCGAGTAGTATGAATATCGCGACTATTGGGGGCAACCTGGCTGAAAATTCGGGCGGTCCTAAGGGGCTGAAATACGGGGTCACAAAGGATTATGTTATCGGTCTGGAAGTTGTGACACCAGAGGGCGAAATCATTCGTACAGGTGGAAGAACAGTGAAAAACGTGACGGGTTATGATTTAACGAAGTTGATTGTTGGTTCTGAAGGTACGCTTGGTGTCATCACAGAAGCAATTCTTCGACTATATCCAAAACCACAAGCTACGGAAACATTAATGGCGTTATTTGATGACATCATTGATGCGGGGCGTGCTATTTCGAATATTTTAAGCGCGGGTATTATCCCGGCAAAGCTAGAAATTATGGATAAAGCGTCTGTGGAAGCCGTAGAGGCTTATCGTCCATCAGGTTTACCGACAAATATTGATGCGCTCATCTTAATTGAATTAGACGGACACCCAGCCGCAATCAAAGATGAAATTAAGCGTGTAAATGATGTGTGCCTTCACGAAAAAGCACGTTCGGTACAAATCGCAAAAACTGCAGAGGAAGCCGCAAAGCTATGGCTTGCTAGAAAACTTGTTTCACCAGCCATTGTCCGGGTCAAGCCAACTAAAATTTCAGAGGATGCAACTGTCCCACGTAGTAAAATTCCGGAAATGTTCCAGCGGTTAAAGGAAATTAAAGAGAAATATAAAATTGATCTCGTTGTATTTGGACATGCAGGCGATGGCAATCTACATCCGAATATTATTGCAGATGAACGAGATGCAGAGGAAATGAAGCGCGTAGAACAGGCAGTAGAGGAAATATTCCAAGCGGCAATAGAGCTTGGGGGAACATTATCAGGCGAGCACGGTATCGGTACATTGAAAGCACCTTTTATGGAGATGGAGCTTGGTGCAGTAGGAGTGGATATGATGAAACGCATTAAACAGGCATGGGATCCGAATGATATTTTAAATCCGGGGAAAATATTCCCTGAGCCAAATCAAAGGTTTGTGTTGTCTAATGACTGAATTAGCCTATCAAGAGACACTCAGTTGTGTGCAATGCGGTTACTGTCTGCCAACTTGCCCTACGTATGTAACATTTAATAAGGAAACCCATTCACCACGAGGACGCATTAATTTAGTGAAGATGGCGGCTGAGGGGAAAATTACATATGACGATATGACAGAAGCAATTGATCTATGCTTGGGCTGCCGTGCCTGTGAAACAGCCTGCCCAACAAACGTCCAATACGGAAAAATTCTCGAGTCTGCAATTGAAGTGCTAGCAAAACATAAGGATGAGCACTTGAAATCGCGTGTCAAGACAATGAAGTCATTCTTATTTAACCAAGTAGTACCCAATGAACAAATCCGTAAAATACTTGGTACGGGATTAGCGTTTTACCAAAAAACTGGTTTGCAAAAAGCGGCACAAAAAACAGGTGTATTACGTGTACTTCCGGACAATCTCCAAGCCTTTGAAAAAATTTTACCAACTGTTGAGGGGCCGATGAAGCGAGCAAATCGGGAACGCTTTTATGAAGCTGCCACACCTCAAGCAAAACTGAAAATCGGTTTTTTTGTGGGATGTATTATGGATACGATGTTTTCATCTATTAATACACTTAGTATGAAGCTATTGCAACAAGCGGGCTGTGAAGTGACAGTGATTCAGGAGCAGGGGTGCTGTGGTGCGCTGCATCAACATAGCGGCTTATCAGATAAAACACGTGAACTGGCTAAGCGAAATATCGAGGCATTTGAGCGATATGACTTTGACTTTTTAGTAAATAGTATTGGTGGCTGTGGGGCCATGCTTGGTGAATATCCACAGTTGCTGGCTGACTTGCCTGAGTGGGTTGAGAGAGCGGAAATATTCTCTGAAAAATCTGTTGATATTAGTGTCATTTTGAGTCAGCTATCATTGCCATATACAAAGCCGCTCCCTTATAAAGTGACATACCAACCGTCATGTCATATGACAAATGTACAAAAGCGTGTGAACGAACCACTTCAAATGATTCAAAGTATCCCTGGCATCGATTATATTCCTTTGCCTGATGCGCATATGTGTTGTGGATCTGCTGGTATTTATAACATTGTCCGCTACAATCATTCGATGAAAATCTTAGATGAAAAAATGAAGCATGTAGAAGCATTGACAGAGCCGCCAAGTATAATTGTGACAACAAATCCAGGTTGTCATCTGCAAATGAAGCTGGGTGTCGAGCGAGAAGGATTGTCACAAGAAATTCGGGTTGTACATCTTGTCGAACTTTTGGCTGAAGCATGTAGTATTGAAGCATAGGGGGAAAAGTATGTTAGATGTGGTCATTATTGGTGGAGGGATTGTAGGATTATCCGTTGGTCTGGCATTAACGGAAAGATTCCCGGAAAAAAAGATCGTAATCTTGGAAAAGGAACCATCTGTATCTATGCACCAAACAGGTAATAATAGCGGGGTGATCCATTCGGGCATCTACTATAAACCAGGAAGTTTTAAAGCACGCTTTGCTAGGCAGGGTAGTCAATCAATGGTGGCCTTTTGCGCGGAACATGATATCGAATATGACATTTGCGGGAAAGTCATTGTAGCAACTGAGCAACATGAATTACCACTTCTTCAAAACCTATATGAACGCGGGCTGCAAAATGAGCTGGCGATTGATATGTTAAGCGTAGAACAGTTAAAAGAGATTGAACCGCATGTAGCAGGGATCGGGGCTATCCGTGTTCCGCAGGCAGGCATTGTGAATTACAGGCAAGTGTCAGAAAAAATGCGAGAGCTAATTGAAAAGCGCGGTGGGGAAATCCGCTGCAATGAAGCAGTTGAAACGATTGAGGAAGGTCAAGCAAGTGTCTATATCGAGACAAGACGAAAATCCTACGAAGCAAAAGTGATGATCAACTGTGCTGGCTTACAGAGTGATCGCATTGCACGAATGGCAGGCTATCACGCAGATTTAAAAATCGTGCCGTTTAGAGGAGAGTATTATAAGCTGAAGGAAAGCAGCCGTGGACTAGTCAATCATTTAATTTATCCTGTACCAAACCCTGATTTTCCGTTTTTAGGCGTACATTATACACGTATGATTGGAGGGGACGTAGAGGCCGGTCCAAACGCTGTACTTAGCTTTAAGCGAGAAGGATATAAAAAAACGGATATTAATGTTTTTGACCTTGCGGAAACACTTATGTATAAAGGGTTTTGGAAGCTGGCAGGCAAGAATATGAAAGAAGGCTTAAACGAAATGGCACGTTCCTATAGTAAAGGGCTGTTCGTGAAAAGTCTGCAAAAGCTCATTCCAGAAATTACAGCAGCTGATTTAGTGCCTGGCGGAGCAGGGGTGCGTGCGCAAGCATTGAAAAGTGATGGATCCATGGTTGATGATTTTTACTTTATTCCTGGTAAGAGAAGCATACATGTGCTAAATGCTCCATCCCCGGCAGCAACAGCTTCTATTGAAATTGGTAAGGAAATTGTAGCTCGCTTTGAGAAAAAGTTTGAATCACTTTAACAGAAGGACAGTAATTAATTATGCATACCAAAAGGGAATTCCGTTTTTTGGAGTTCCCTTGTTCTATTATTGTGGAACAGTAGATTAAATGGATTTCTTGAAATAAATTAAATGATCAGTCCACTCATTATTTTCGAAAATAAAACCTTTACGAAAACATTCAAATTTCATACCTACACTTTTGACTAATTTAATTGATGTTGTATTATCCAAGTTTATATGGGCTTCTATACGGTGGAAATTCAAGTAATCAAATGCTATAAGAAGTGCCTCATACACTGCTTCTCTGCCATAACCCTTTTTCCAATATTGATTATGGATGGTATAGCCTATCCTTCCCCATTGAAAATCATCTCTGGCTAATGTTGAAAAATCAATCATTCCTAGATGTCTACCATCTTCCTTTCTAAACACCCCAAATATGTGAGCAGTATCTTCGAGTGCAAACTTTTGATGTTTATCTACTAGATAATGAAACCACTCCCGTGTACATCCACTCATATCTATTTTTCCTTGATCGTGGTGACTTTGAGATGGAAAACGGTTTTCAAATCCAAATAACCATTCATTATAATCTTCTTTCTTTAAAGGTCTTATTACTAATCTTTCTGTTTCTAGACTATGCTCAAATTTTTCCTCTTTCAATTTTACTATGTCAGCTCCTTATGTTTTGAATTTATTTGGAAAATTTTAACAATCTAAGCTTATCATAGGGTGCATCTGTTTAGAACAACCTGTTGAATAATGTTTGATAACCAATCATCCTTAAGAATTCTTAAGGATTTTCGTTATTTCCTGTTAAGGTTTGAATTTTAAAGTAGGATTAATAATTCAAATCAATGAGGTGGGTCCATTTGAAAAAAATTTTATTTCTGTATCAATTTCTAACCAATCCAAAATCTGTAGGTGCTATCCTTCCCAGTTCAAGTTTTCTTGGGGATAAAATGATTGAAAAAATCAATTTTAAGAAAGCTAAATACATAGTAGAATATGGTCCAGGTACAGGTGTATTTACGGAAAAATTGATTAAAAAAAGAGACCCTAAGACAGTACTATTATTAGTGGAAAATAATAAAGAATTTTATACTTTGCTTAAAGAAAAATATAAAGAGCAAAATAATGTATTCATTGTAAATGGATCTGCAGAGTATATTGAACGGTATTTGAGAGAGTTTGATATCCCTTATGTGGATTATGTTGTTTCGGGTCTTCCCTTTTCCAGTTTACCAACTAACGTATCTTCTGAAATATTATTAAATACGACCAAAGTTTTGAAAGAAGGCGGACGATTCATTACTTTCCAATACACAAAAGTAAAAAAGGGATTTATTAATCATTATTTCGCTAAAATAGATGTCAAAAAAGAGTATAGAAATTTTCCACCTGCATATATCTTTAGCTGTTCTACGTCAAACAAATAAATGGATGAATTTTTATGATATCAAGCATACTTATTGTTGATGACGATAAAGAAATACGAAATCTTATTTCAGTCTATTTGGAAAATGAAGGGATGCGAACTCAAAAGGCAGAAAATGCAATGGAAGCATTGAAATTGCTAGAAGAAAACGCGTTTGACCTTATAATTTTAGACATAATGATGCCGAAAATGGATGGCATTCAAGCCTGTATGAAGATTAGAGAAGAACGCAGCATGCCAATCATCATGCTTTCTGCAAAATCAGAAGATATGGATAAAATCCAAGGTCTTACTGCTGGTGCCGATGATTATTTATCGAAACCATTTAATCCTTTGGAATTAATCGCTAGAGTGAAATCTCAGTTAAGAAGATATAAAAAATACAATTCCGATTTCGCTATTGGTAAAAGTGTTATTGAGATAGGGGATTTAACTATCAATACAGATACACGGCAGGTGTGGGTACAAAGCACAGAAGTGAGGCTAACTCCAAAAGAATTTGATATTTTAGAGCTTCTGGCTCGAAACAAAGGAATCGTCTTAAGTGTGGCTAAAATTTATGAAGCGGTTTGGAAGGAAGACTTTTTTAAATCGGATAATACGGTGATGGTACACATTACAAAAATTAGAGAAAAGATAGAAGAAGATCCAAAACATCCAATATACATTAAGACGATTTGGGGTGTAGGGTATAAAATATGATAAGAATGAAGTTTATGAACAAACTGACTGTGAAACTACTTGGAAGTATCGCTATTAGTTTTTTTATAACAGTTTTTTTATTCGTTATCCTATCTCCATTAGTTATGGAGATAGTTGGAATTAATTATTTTATAGAGCTTAGTGATCAACAAAGTGCTTTGATAGCGTATTTGGTATTTTCACTTGTTATCTTAACTTTTATTGTTGTTTTTTTGCTATTGGTACGAAAGAAATTTGTATATTTGAAACATATTTCTGAAAGTGTTAACGATATTGCCAATGGAAATTTAGGTTTAACAATGGAGATTAAAGGCAAAGACGAATTAAGCCAGCTTGCTCAAAACATTAATTATATGTCAAAGGAATTAGAAAATAAATTTTCACATGAAAGACAATTAGAAAAGGCTAAAAATGAACTAATTACCAATGTATCTCATGATTTACGTACACCATTAACATCCATCATTGGTTATTTGAATTTAATAAAAAATGAGCAATATGAAAATCAGGCACAGCTTCAAGAGTATTTTGATACCATTTATACAAAATCACATAGACTAAACTATCTCATTGATGAGCTATTTGAATTTACTCGTTTATCAAGCCCTGATGTACAATTAAATCTGAGTAAAGTGGACTTGCCGAGTTTATTGCAGCAAATCGTTGGAGAATATATTCCACTATTTGAGAAAGAGCAATTATTGGTTCGAAATACGATAACAAATGAAGACATCCCTGTTTTAATAGATGTAGAAAAAATGGTTCGTGTGTATGAAAATCTCTTTATGAATGCGATAAAATACAGCAGTAAACCTTCGAAAATTCTACTATCTTTACACTCTATAGGGGATACCGTAACTTTAAAGGTGTCAAATAAAGTGGAACATCCTCCTGTAGATGATGTAAATAAATTGTTTGAACGATTTTTCAGGGGAGATAAGTCAAGAAAGGATGAACAAGGGACTGGCCTTGGTCTTGCGATTTCCAAAAGGATTGTCGAACTTCATGATGGGGACATTCATGCGGAATATAGGGATGGTTGGATCAGCTTTATAGTGGAACATCCTATATAAAATGACTTATAGTACTAACAATAAGACTATCCAATTATCAAGTTTCGGTATCAGAGCTTGATGTGCATAGTCTTTTTTTGAGCAGTTTTTTACAGGTTTGTTTACTTAGCAATGGAGTTATATTTGTGGAACCTATCTTTTACATAATAATCGTCTTAAGAATTCTTCATGATTTTAACGTGAATTTTTTAATGTTCATTTCCTACGATATGAATATCGAAAGCATAGAGGACGGTGAAGAAATTGAAAAAGAAATGGATCATTATGACGATTTGGATTGTATTCGTTTTTCTATTAAAGCACTTTGAGTTACTGTCACTTGATATGACTACGTTTGAAGCGTTTATTACTGAAAATAAAAATTATGCTCGTATATTGTTTATAGGGCTATGGATCGTTAGACTGTTATTTCTAATCCCAGGTACAACCTTAATGATTTTGGGTGGAGTATGTTTCGGGCCAGTTGAAGGTTTTTTATTATCAACAGTAGGTAATGGTTTGAGCGCAAGCCTTATTTATTTAGTTTCTAGGAATGTTGCTAATCACAAGGTGAAAAAATATTTGGACAATCGATACCCAGAGTTAAATGGATTGTTAGAAACCTATAATTATAAATTTTTAGCACTAGGCATTATTTGTCCCGTTGCTCCTGCAGACGTAATCTGTTTTTTATCGGCTTCAATCGGTATAAAATATGCAACTTACATTTTAACAATAGTCATTTCAGGTATCCCTTTAAGATTATTATATAGTTTTGCTGGTATGAGCTTGGTTGAATCTACTGTTGGTATAGTGTTAGTAATCGTATCATTAGTTATTGTATTTATCATATCAATAAAAGTTTGGAACACAATGAAGCGGATGAAAGAGAGGCAACAATAAGGGCGCAATAGGCGTTTACCATCATTTATTAGATCAATATTGGTAATTTTTGTTTTGTGATCATTTCAATGTTGTATAATTGAAATGATGAAAGTATTCAACTGAAGTCCTTTTTTTATAGTTGAGTAGTCCTGTGGATTGTGTAAATAAAAGAGGTGAGATATTGCCGGTATACAATAAACTTATTAGAGACCGAATTTTAGAAATAATTGAAGCGGACGGCCGTTCATATAATGCTCGTACGCTGGCTCCAGAAGAACAACTTACAGAAATTAAGAAAAAGTTAATGGAGGAAGTAAAAGAATTCGACGAGACAACTAATAAAGTAGATGCTTTAGAGGAAATGGCAGATGTTTTAGAACTTCTTCACACCGCTTTAAAAGTATACGGTAAGACATTCGAAGAACTAGATGTTGTCCGTATGAATAAGAAGAAAATGCGCGGCGGTTTTGATAAAGGTTATTACTTGATTGATGTTGAGGATAAGTAGTAGAACTAATCGTAATTTAAAGATAAAGCTTTTAAGCAGTTCAATAAAGTTGGCTTCCTCGTTTGGTATTGGAGGAAGCTATTACAATAGAAACTAAAAAATCATTGTCCTTTCAATGAGTTGATAGATAACCGACCTTTTCGAGTAATTTCAAAGTGGTATTTTTTAATTTTGGAAGCTTATTTAAGGGGGAATATTTTAATTCTTTACTTTCTTCATTTCTTTTGATGATTCCTGTAACACCAATAGCTTTAAAAATAGCCGGTGCATTATATATTTCATTACCATGTGGAAATTGATAGTGGAAATCTTTTCCTGAAGCAGATCAATCAACTTAAATTCTTGTGCCATTAATCCAGTTTCCTCATACAATTCCTTTTGAGCCGTCTCTTCAAAACTATCATCGATTTCCATACCACCCCCTGGTAGTCCTCAATCATTTGTATCTGAACGTGGGTTGATTTCCGTTGCGCCAGCGTGCTTTCCTGGGGGCGTCCGATAAGCCGCTTCACTCACTGCGCTCGCTCCAGGGTCTTATCTGTGACGCTTATCCCCAAGGAGTCACGCTAGCTCCACTCCAATCAACTAACACCGGCTTTTTGTGAATGGGAATTTTATACAATGTACATATATAGCAATGCCGAATTGAATTTGTGTTCTATCTATAAATAGTAAAACATTTGTGATTTTAAGTGAAAGATGACCATTATGTAAGGAGCTATCAAAATGATTAGAACGGCAGTAGGCGCCATCATTTATCAAGGAAAAGAAATTCTTTTAGTGCATAAGGTAAAAATAAGTTCAATAAAAAATTCAAATAATCATATGGATGGTGAATGGGATTTTCCAAAAGGCGGGCTAGAAGAGGAGGACAAAGATCTCATAGCTGCACTATTTAGAGAACTTGAAGAGGAAACAGGCTCAACTAATTATAAGATTTTGAAGCAATTAGATGAAAAAATTTGTTTTTCATTTCCTCAGCATGTTGCCCATAAAATAGGGTTTAAAAAACAAGAAACTACGATGTTTATTGTTGAGTATACAGGGGATAGGTCTGATTTAATACCAAATGATCATGAAATTAATACGGTTGAATTTTTGAATTCAGATGAAGTTTATGAGAGAATAACACATCAAGATACAAAGGCGTTTTTTGTTAAAGTTTGGTGCAAGGAGAAAGTAGGAGTATGTTCATAGCACAAAAGATGAGATTGAAGGAAACAGATGTATCAGCCATTTGTGACATCTGTTTTTGTGTAGAGATTTTATGTTAGATCGCTTATTCAAAGGAATGCTGTTGCTTGTTGGTATCTAAAAAGACACCGACATCAAATAATATAGAGGCACTTAAGAACACGTACATACCTGTTCCTGCAACATTAATGGTTTCACCGAAAAAATCACCTGATTTAGAACTGCTATACACTAAAATGGCAACGATTATTAATCCAGCACTTAATAATTCACAGATTCTATGGATAAGTAAGTTTTTAAAAATACAATAAACAGGATAAATAAAGAAAATTAAAAATATGTAACTTTGTTGTTGAAACCCAAATGCGCTTGTAAAGCCAATATCAACCCACGCAAATAACAAAGAAAGTATCGCTAAAATACTTGCTCCTAAAATAATCTTTTTAGGTAAACTTATTTTGTCAAATCCATGAATATAGTCCAGTTTCTATTCATATATGTTAATTTTATAATAAATTCCATATTTGATAAATGTGTTTTGGGGTATGTTATACTATTTCCAGTATAAAAACTAGATTTAATCAGAAAGCTAAGTTT
>DEQI01000244.1:4690-4926 GCA_002360295.1 Planococcaceae bacterium UBA3370 | reverse complement strand
GGAGTTTTATCAGCGACTTTCAGAGTTTATCAGCAGCTTTCGGAGTTTTATCAGCGACTTTCAGAGTTTATCAGCAGTTTTCGGAGTTTTATCAGCGACTTTCAAAATCTATAAGCACCTCCCTCATTAATAAACCTTCTACTAAAGAAAGAGAGTAATCAATAATTTTCAGAACACGTTTTGTTTTGGTATATTTTTGTTGATTTCCCCTTTTTTCTAATTGATGTATAATAGAA
>DEQI01000244.1:4506-4654 GCA_002360295.1 Planococcaceae bacterium UBA3370 | reverse complement strand
TTTTTCTTTCTATTGAAAGTAGAGTAGTAGGGTGGAGGTGTTCAATGGTGAATGTTATTGTTTATCTTCTTGTATTAGTTTTGTTTCTTACATTTGCGGTTGTTTTATCGAGAGGAAAAGGCTCCTTTTTAATTGCAGGCTATAATAC
>DEQI01000244.1:0-4462 GCA_002360295.1 Planococcaceae bacterium UBA3370 | reverse complement strand
AACGGGCAGTAAGACTCCCACTTTAAGAAATTGAGAGTAACTTTAATTTCTAAGTGGGAGATCAACTGCCCGTAAAAGCCCGATTGGTTCATCTAACAATCAGTGGGGATGAGGGAAAACCCCCACTGATTGAAGATTCACTTTATGGGGAAAATCATGTATGGGTATTGCTTCAGCATCATGTTATGGGGATTAAGTGAGCTGATACAGGAGCAGTGGCTTTTTATTGTTGGGCTTGTAATATTTTTGGGTTTAACCGTTTTTACACTTGTTTATCTCAATACGGGCAACCGATTTAAGAAATAACAGAACTCTAGAGAGAAGGGAACATCTATATGTTTTTTGGGGATATGATGTTTAATATCATGCCAGTTATCTTTATGCTTGTATTTGGTTTCATACTATATACGATTTTTTCAAATGTAAAACAGGGGATTAAAAATAACCAGTCTCCGTTATTGACTGTACCAGCACAGGTTGTTTCAAAGCGAATGCATGTTCAAGGGGATCACTCTTATACAACTTACTTTGTAACATTCGAAGTACAAAGTGGGGACCGCATGGAGCTTGAGGTAGATGGCAGTGAGTACGGAATGTTAGTGGAGCAAGACCTTGGTTTATTGTCCTTCCAAGGAACACGGTATAAGTCGTTTGAGCGTACAAAGTAAAGTGAATGGCAGTGCAAACAGAAGTTTTTGTTTGTACTGCTTTTTTATCATTTATTTTGCCAAAAACACCTTTTTAAAATCAATCCTCGTATAAGTTTTATCGTATGTAGTCCCATCCTCCTTATAGTAAATAGCGGACTTACTATAAGGAGTTGAAATGGCCTCGTAGCCAAGCTTTATCATTAGTTTTATCATCTTTGGATTTTCTATAGGGTCCACACTAACATAAATTTCCAGAAAACCTAAATCTCTAGCAATATTTTCTCTTGTTTTTATTAAATTTGAGCCTATATTATTTCCCCGGTAATTTTCCTTTACAAAAAGATCACTTAATTTAGGTATTAAATTTCCTATTAGTTTGAGGACACCAAATCCGAAAATCAATTTATTTTGTTCAGCGACTACTAAATAAATTTCTTTCTTTTCCTGCTGTTGTAAATAGCGTATAAATAAATCCTGATTATTTCTAATCGTACAGAAACTTTGCAAGTCATTTTCATTAGCCAATCTATATTGCATGAAGGCTCTCCTTTAAATGTACTATTTCTTATCTTCATCATATCAGAACGCTAACACGAAAATCAGAGTTAAGTTGATAATCCGAAATGATTTCCAGAAAGGTTTATCACCGAAAGTAAGGGTTGACAGTAAGAATAAAGTATTTATTGATTGGAGTGGAGCTAGCGTGACTCCTTGGGGATTAGCGTCACAGATGAGACCCTGGAGCGAGCGTAGCGAGTGAAGCGGCTCATCGGACGCCCCCAGGAAAGCACGCTGGCGCAACGGAAATCAATCCCAAGTTATGGAGAAGAGCCAAAAATAAAATGAACTTTTATCTTTTTCCAATTGTATAGGTAGTGAATAATCAATTGGGGAGGCATAAAAAATGGAGCTACTATTAAGAGATATTGTGAAAAAATATGATGGAAAAGCGATTTTAAATCAGATTTCAGCCACGTTTAAACCAGGGTATTGCTATTTGCTATTAGGAGAAAATGGTGCGGGGAAATCGACGTTAGCCAAATGTATTGTAGGAGACGAGGAATATGATAGCGGCACAATCCAGTTCAACAATTCAACACAACGTGTAGTAGACAATTCGGTCATACAATATCAGTCGTTCGATAGCTATCAGCATTTAAAAATTCGTGAAGTCATTCGATTATTTAAAAAGTTATCAAATCAACATATAGATTTAGAAGAACTATATGAAATATTGGAATTTCAAATATTTGATCATGTGTTACTGAAAAATGCTTCTGGTGGTCAAAAGGTACTGTAAAATCATATTTGTTTCAAATTGCTTATCGGCTTCTTATGAATAAATTAAATAGACGGAAAAAGTGGCATTCATTTTTACCATTTCTGGTGCCTGCTTCGAATCCTCCTTTTTCGACAGATGAAAAGTTGGCAGTGCTAGAAGCTATCACGAAGTTACCCGAAAAGCAACGAGGAGTCATTTTACTGGCGTACTATCATGATTTACCACAGGAAGAAATTGCACAAATACTATCTATCCCAATCGGTATAGTGAAATCACGTTTGTTTAATGCCATTCAGTTTTAAAAAAATGAATTAAAGGAGGATTTCCATGCTGAAGGATGAATTGAATAAGGAACCGGCCCTACAAAACAGATTGGATGAATATGAAGTGAATGTGCCTCAGTCATTAGCACATTTAAAACGAATCGATGGCAGCGCTTTATTGATTTACTCGCATCGCCTGCGAAAGATCCATTAGAGCGAGTACATTCCTCCTCATCCGGTTATAGTGCAATGAACATTGTCCCGCTTACAAGTGCGGTTTTAATAACAATTTTACAGTTGTTAATTATATAGTAATGGAGGGGAAGCAAAGTGGAATTTTTCACATATGAACCAAGTTATGAGCACCTTATCAAACAGTATTATTTATCTGAAGAGCAATTGTGCTATACTGCTGCACCGATTGATTGTATTCCATTGTCAAATGAAGATAGTGATAGACATTCCATTCTTGCTATACATGAAAATGAACTTGTCACCTTCTTTGTGTTGCATGAGAGTGAAGGGGTAAAGCCCTATTCGGACAATGAGAATGCTATTTTATTAAGAGCGTTTTCGACGAATAATCGCCACCAAGGTAAGGGCTATGCTAAGCAAGCATTAAACCTATTACCTCAATATATTCAAAACACATTTCCAAACATTAATGAAATTGTCTTAGCTGTCAACGTTCAAAATAAGCCTGCACAAGGTTTATATGAAAAAGCTGGGTTTATCGATCAAGGTATACGCAAAATGGGGTCAAAGGGAGAATTAATTACTATGCATTATGCCCTTTAGCATAGCTCATTGTTGAAAGAGTAGTGGAGATGTAAATAGTATCCCTTATTAGTAGCTGTTGAAGTGGTGGAACTTATTTGGATATTATTCGTGTTTATAATAACAAGATATCAACTCCTGGAGGGATTAACATATACTATGTTGTTAAAATAAACATAGTTAGCATGCTATTTGCGCTCTATGTCGTTCTGAACATTCAGCTAATATTGAATTATTATCGAATTAGTAGAATCACTGGTTTAAGCTTCGCCATTACTGAAATTATTTCGCTATTATTTATGGCGATTGGATGGGGCATTTTTACAATATTCGCTTGGAAATGTATCACAAAATATTTAGGTAAGCGTATTTCCAACCTTTTAATAGTATTGTTATGTATCCCTTATTATTTGTTGTTTATGAGACTTTTTGTAGCATTGTTTCCGATTACCGACCGAGGAGAAATACCACCACCTATAGTAGGATTGATCATGAGCGCTCTACTCATATTTTTCGCAATTTATATTACTTTGCTTATTGCTCTAGCAACTTTAAATTTTAGGAGTGAAGTAAATGCGTAAGGAGAGATTTTATGTCTTTAGATGATGTAGTAGATGAATTGGTTTTTCAATATAATACCCGTCTCGATAAAAATCGTCCTTTAATAGCTGCAATAGATGGTTTAAGTGGGGCAGGAAAGACCACATTAGTGAAAGAAATGGAACAAGAACTAAGTAAGACGCACAATATTAGTGTCATTCATATTGATGACCATATCGTTGAAAAGGATAAAAGATATAATTCAGGCTACGAAGAATGGGTTGAATATTATGTTTTGCAGTGGGATGCGGAAAAGATAGTGGATGAATTGTTTGCTAAAATTCACAATTACAGTATGGAAATAATGCTCTCTTTTTATGATAAGACCATCGATATGACGATGACTAAAAAAGTAGCAGTCAAAGCAGATAGTATCATAATAATTGAAGGTGTTTTTCTTCAAAGGGAAGAGTGGCATAGTTTTTATGACTACGTAGTTTTTATTGATTGCCCAAAAGCAATCAGATATGAAAGAGTATTAAATCGGGATTTGTATATTGGGGATTCCGATGCAATCATAAACAAATATAAGACTCGATATTGGCCAGCAGAAGACTATTATATGAAAAAGGTACAGCCAATAAAAAAGGCGGATTTACTTGTACATTCAAATAGGTGAGCATCAAACTAAAAGGGGAGTGTTTTACGTGAAAGCAGTTCGACAATATGCATTCGGCAGTAAAGAAGTTTTACAATACGAAGAAGTAGCGATACCTACTATTAGTGGCAATGAAGTATTAATACGAGGCATGTATACAAGTATTAATTATGCTGATATCAAATCACGAATCGGCTCAAAAGCAAAAGGAGATTTTCCATTCACTTTAGGCTTAGACATAGCTGGTGTTATTGAAGATGCGGGGAACACAAAATTTCAAAAAGGTGATCGT
>DEQI01000025.1:1505-7207 GCA_002360295.1 Planococcaceae bacterium UBA3370 | reverse complement strand
GTATTTTATGTAAAATAAATAAAGTTTTTTTAAAAACCTAAGAATTTCATTTTGCAAACTCTATATTGGAGGTTTCTGGTAATCCTGTTATTTCACTTTAGACATATAATGTATTCATGTATACTAAAATAATATCNNTTAATACAATATTAATGTATTTTTCATAAAAGAATTAAAGATTTTCATTTTTGAAAACCCTATGTTTGAGGTTTGGATAATGCTGTTATTTCGCTTTAGTCGTATCCTATCTTCATGTATACTAAAATAATATCATTTGTGAGGAGCGACAAAATATGAACCTACAGGATCTTTTTTATGATGGCCAAATCCATGCCTGCTACGAAGCGGCTCAAAAGCAAGTAGAAGAACCATTCGCACAACAAGTACTGTCCCTTTATGAACGTTATGAGTTGGCTTCCATGCCCAGGTTTTCTCATAAAGTCAATCCAAGTAGAGAACGAGAAAATGAGACATATGAGGAACTAGATGAAGTGAATGAAATTAGGGCAATTGCCAATGAAGTAGAATTTAATGAACGAATAAAACAGCTTGAAGAAATGGCTAAACAGGGGGCAGATGTTGATAAAGCGCAATCATTTTTTACGCAAGCTCATTTATTTTTATTTGCTCATCAATACGACGAAAGTGTTTATTGCTTTATACAGGCAGTAAAATGGAACCCTAATCAAGCGTTATTTTATGGAATGGCTGCTCAAACGATGAATCGCTTTAATTACTCACCGTTTGAAGTGTTGGGCTATTTAGAAAGAGCGATTGTATTAGATGGTGAGAATGCACGTTGGTATTGGAATAAAGCGCTTGTCTTGACAAAGCTTTATAAAGATTTACAGCAAGAGCCTTTTTTAGAGAGCGCCCTAATTCATTTAGAACAAGCGATCGCTTATTGTAGACCTGAACAAAAATCATTGAAAATGGCTATAGAGAATACACTTGAAAATATGCGAGATGTTCTTTTTCAATCATAAAAAATTATGCCTACAGTTCAATCATAGCGAATAGAGCCTACCTTTAGTGCCCAGTCCTCTCTCACTGCTGTCGGGTCGAAACAGTGCGTTTTCATTTACCAATATAAAGGGTATTTTCGGTTTTGTCTTATATTGTTTATTAAGATCGCATATAGGACAATAATGAAAGAACCAATCAATACTGGAGCAATTAAATAATGCCAACTGTAACCATTTAACAATATGATGAGTGGATTAGCGCCAGCAGGAGGATGCACAGTTTTTGTCAACATCATTAAAAACATGGAGAGGCTTACAGCTAAACTAATGGATAATATCGTTGCACCAAAAAGTAATTGGAAAACAATTCCTATTATACTTGTGAGTACATGTCCGCCAATAATATTTCTCGGTTGCGAAAAGGGAGCATTCCAAGCACCAAAAGCTAAAATGCAGCTGCCTGCTAGAGGGGCCATAAGCCATTCTGCACCAGTTATGCTTGTTAATAATAGTAGTGTACTAATGCTTATAAAACTACCGAAAGCGCCGGTGAAAGAATCTGCGAAATTAGAACGATGTAAAACAGTCCCTCCGCCTTTCATTTTTGTGAAATAGTTTTTAATCCCACTATCTTTTTTAACATGTAAAGCTTTTATAGATACTATAATTTTTTGCATTTAAATTACTCCAAAAAGTTCATTTTTTGTTCATTTTTTTATTATAGCGTGAAAATGGGTGAGGAGAAATAATTTTTTGGATTATTTAAGCAGTTGTGCACTTTTTTTCTTTAATTTTAATAACAAGAAAAGTGCTTTAATGTGAAATCAGTGGTACGATAGAAGAGTTATATTGTAGAAGGAAGTGTGAAGTATGCCTACACAAAAAGAAGTAAACAAATATATAGAAGAGCTTATGTTTTCGTTAACAATGAAAGCAAATGCACAGCAATTTGAGGGAATCATCAAACAAAATATTGCGATGAAAAAACAATCAGCTAAAACGGAGCAAGAATTTTTCGACAGATTAATGTTGAATATTACTTACTTTGTTGAAAACAAAGCAGCATGGGCAAAAATTTTCCGTGATACATTTGGAAAAGGACAAGTTCCTAAAATGTCTTACATAGAAAATGAATCACTTGCACAACAAATGCGTATTCGTCAGCTTGTTTCAGAAAAAATGGATGACTATACGAAAATGTTTCATAGTCAATATAAAGCATTAAACATAACGGAAGAACAAGTTGTATATGATTATGCCTATGCATCAGTTGAGCATTCATTACGATTTGACTTTTTAACTTTTTTAATAATGCAGCCTAAAGCTCATCTTATTTTAGAAGGGGACTTTGAGGAAACATTTAAAATAATCGAAGGCTATGTCGCTTACTATGCGGATCAATTTGTGAATCGTATGGAATTGTTAGATTAAGGAGAAATATTAATGAAATCACCCTATGTATATACTCATTCAGCACCAGAAGGAACAGGTAAGAAGCCAGCTATTTTTCTTCTCCACGGTCTAGGCAGCAATGAACAAGATTTGGTACAACTTGTAAACGATTTAAAAACGCAGTGTCACATTTTTTCTTTACGCGGTCCCATTGAACATTCACCGGGCTATGCTTTTTATACGTTTGAGGAAGAAGGAATGCCAAATCGTACTATTTTCGATAAAGTGGTCCAATTTACACGTTTGTTTATCGAGGAAGCCATTGAAGAATTTAATTTAGATGCTGACAAAATTTATGTAGTAGGCTTTAATCAGGGAGCAGCACTTGCTCAAACCTTAACAGTTGTAATGGGAAATGCAATTCGAGGTACAGCCGCACTTAGTGGCTTTATTCCAGAATTTGTAGCATTAGAATATAGTAAAAAACAGATGGATCAAACGAAGATTTTTATTTCACATGGGGAATATGATTATGTATATCCAATCCAATGGGGTGAAGGAAGTGCTGCTTTCTTTACTGACTTTGGAGCGAATGTCACATTTAAAACGTATCCAGATGGACATGGTGTTTCACCTGAAAATCTACAAGATTTAGTTAATTTTATCGCACAAGATTTGTCAGGTATACTTCATTAATGATGTTGTGTGTTAAATAATCGTATGAAAAAGAGGCTTATGGCTTTACTTCGAAGGAAGTGGAGCACATAAGCCTCATATTTTTTATTTACATATAAATGTTGAGTTTGATTATTTTAGTAATTCCCATTTTTCACGTATCGCTTTTTCGTCAAAAGAGCTAAATAGACGGTAATTTTCTTTGTCTAAAATTCGAAAATGCTGACTCAATACATTTTGCTGCAATTTATAACCTTCATGCTCCTCTAGATTTCTCCACCAAATATAGCCACCCATTGTTCTTTCTTTCGGGCGAATAATGAGATCATGTGCTGTTAGTTCAATGACATCTAATGGATCGCCGCCAAATGTATTTTGTAAAATGTTACTGTCTCGAAAAAGGGCACAAACAGCGACAGAAGTAGTCCAGCCTGCAGAAATACGATGTTTTTCGATTTGAACAAGTGTTTTTTTCGAAATGCCTAATATTTCAGCCATTTGTTCTTGTGTAAAATCATTTTCAATACGGACAAGTTTTAATTTTTCAGATATTAATATGATTACATCATCGCGGTTCATTTCTTCACCTTTTCTATGTATGATTCCTATTTTATCGCAGGTTAACGGGCAGTAAGATTCCCACTTCAAGAAATTATTTCTAAGTGGAGATTATCTGCTAGAAAAAGCCCAACGACAGACATGATGTCCTTGTTAGGTGGAAGCCACAGGACGTGGCGTTTTTAACGTGATTGTTAGATTCACTTTATCTTATTGTACTATATAAACTTTAGGAAGTTAGCATCTTTTGACTAAAATTATTAGTACCTATTGAATAAAAGCATCATAAAATTTAGTGAGTGCTTTTTCACCATGCTCTTCAATGATTGTATGCCCATTTAACTCCATTTTTATAGTGGTATCATTTATTAGTAGCTTGTCATCACTAAATGATAAAACGACTGTCACTATACCTGTTTCTTTTAATAATTTTTTAGTGTGCTCGTCAAAATCTTCCTTTTCAAATAGAGGCTCTTGCCATGTTCCAGTTACATTTAATCTATCTGTCTTATCAATTTGTTCATAATGCCATTGCACATCGCGTAAGATGGATTTAAACAAATCGTTAATAGTAAATGTTTCATTTTGATAATGAACTTCTACTGACCTTAATGTATGTACATCTGGAGAAATTGCAGTTGCTGCATTTGTAGCAGCTGTATTAATACCAGAAACAGCACTTTTAATCTCACTTAACTCCACACTACAACCACTTACTAACATGATCATCATAGCACTTATGAGAAATTGTTTCACATTTAGCATTATATCCCTCCGATACCTTTTGCATACTTATATCTATCATACTGTTAAAAATGAAAGGATGGTAAAGGACTATGTGAAAACTTTGTAACGAAAGTGGGTGAGAGGTAAAATAATCATTTTTTACAAATGACAGAGCTGTATTATTTTGAGTACGGTTCAGTAATGCCTAGTTACTTATGAGCTTTCTCATTAAGTTTCTAGGGTGATCTCAAAGATTTGCTTTATCTGAAAATACAAATGAATGGAAAAATCACTTTCATTCTATAGAAAGGGAATACTTGTATATATGGTAAGGGAATTGGAGAGTATGGTCTCATCACGAATAGGAGTAGAGAGGATGAAGTTGATGAGAATAGACGATGAGATGTTAGATAAATTAGGTACTTATTTTGTTTATCATGAAGTATATAATCGCTATGGTATAACGTTTGAAATCTTCGTGGACCGCTGGGTAAGGGGGATATTGGATATATAAAGAAGCTAAAAAGCAGCTTTGGTAAAAATCCAAAGCTGCTTGTTCTATGTGCACTTGATGAAGATTAAAGGGTACTTACGCTATTCTTAGAAATTTTTTTGTATCCAAGCGTTCGCCTCTTGCCAATTATTCACTCGAATCACTTGCTTTGGCGCTGCAAGGCGATTATAAGGCGTATCAAACAGGATAACTGGAATATTTAACTCTTCAGCAATCATCACTGCGTTATCATGTTTATCTTCAAAAAATACTTGTACATCGTATTTTTTAGCCGTTTGTACTTTATCATGGCTTCCAATTAGCTCTATATGATCATAGGGGATATTATGTGTTTGGAACCAATTTTTCGTAACATCGAATACATGTTTACCTCGAGCTGAGATGTAGTAGAGCTCAAATCTATTTTTCCAATTAGATAGTATTGATTTTGCATCACTAGCTAATTCACTAACCTCATACATAAAAGGCTCGTTTTGTTGAAACCATTTATTAAATTCTGTCCGGTCTATAGGGTGAGGGAACGCGCTTAGAAAGTCGTATTCTACTACATCAGCTAAAGTGATATTAACATTGTATTGTTTATTAATATGTGGAATCATCGTTGCCGGACAAGTCACTGTTCCATCAATATCAATACCAAAGCGCGGTTTCATTGTCATAATTAATTACTCCTAAAATGCGTTTTCTTCTTCAGCTGCACGTTTTTCTTCCATTTCAGCAGCTAACTTATCTATTTCTTTTTTCAGCTCTTCCACCATTGTTTCTTCAGGTACTTTACGTACTGTTTTACCTTTCATGAATAACAGACCTTCTCCTCTTGCGCCAGCAATACCGATATCTGCTTCACGAGCTTCACCAGGGCCGTTTACAGC
>DEQI01000025.1:0-1359 GCA_002360295.1 Planococcaceae bacterium UBA3370 | reverse complement strand
AGTCCGAATGATTTTAATAATTCACGAGCTACTTTTACTTCTTCTACAGGATCTGCTGAAAGGGAAATACGTAATGTATTACCAATCCCTTTGGATAAAATGGCACCAAGTCCGGCAGCCGATTTAACAGTACCTGCGAATAATGTACCTGATTCTGTAATGCCTAAATGAAGTGGATAGTCAAAAGCTTGTGCTGCTTTTTCATACGCTTCAATCGCTAAGTTTACGTCAGATGCTTTCATTGACACGATGATATCATGGAAATCTAGATCTTCTAAAATTTTAATATGGTGAAGGGCAGATTCTACCATACCCTCTGCAGTTGGATAGCCGTACTTTTCTAATATATGACGCTCTAAAGATCCAGCATTTACTCCGATACGAATAGGTATACCTTTAGCTTTGGCTGCATTTACGACAGCTTCCACTTTTTCACGTCGACCAATATTACCTGGGTTTATACGTACTTTATCGATGCCATTTTCAATTGCTTTTAACGCTAATTTGTAATCGAAATGAATATCCGCAACCAGCGGTATATGAATACGTTTTTTAATTTCTGCAATCGCATCTGCTGCGCGCTCATCTGGTACGGCAACACGTACGATTTGACAGCCGGCTTCTTCTAAGCGAAGAATTTCGGCAACTGTTGCTTCAACGTCATGTGTTTTTGTTGTACACATACTTTGAATGAATAATTCATTACTACCACCAATTGTTAAGTTTCCTACACGTACAGGACGCGTTTTTGAACGGTGAATAATTTCACTCATGAAAGTTCTCTCCTTTTCGGGCTATTTCAAGGATTCAATTAGTATAATCCATGTTTAGCGAAATGTGCAGTACACTAAATAGGTAACGTCATTTTTAGTTCCAAGTTACACGCACATTTAGCATTTTTATAAGCCGTCACTGACAACTATTTTAACAGTGTCGCAATGTAAGGACAAGGTGAAAACCTTAACAAATCATTTTATGCATTTTTCAGCTGTTTTTACGTAAATAGGTAGCTGTATGAATTCACCTGGGACGAGTGATTGCAATTGTAAGTGTGGATTCGCTTTATAAAACTCTGCTAATCTTTCAGGGTAAGGAGCATTTGCCGGTGTTGTCGTAAATAAACTATAAATGGTATCACCCTCTTGAATACGAATGGTTACAGTTTGCCAACTATATTGTACGGATTCAGTGCATTGTTCTTCAGTATAAAAAGCAGCAAGCGGTATCGTCCCTTCCTGCAAATCTATTTTAATAATGGTCGCTACGAGAAAAAAACAAATAGTAAAAATGATAAAACGCAAAAAATCCCTCCTCTCTCTAATGTATTCTGAGAGCCTCCATTTTATTTGTGAGATTTTC
>DEQI01000008.1 GCA_002360295.1 Planococcaceae bacterium UBA3370 | reverse complement strand
ATATCGTAAAGGAAAATCACATTATCAGTTACTTAAAAATATTGAGCGTCTCGATGATCGTTTAGACCGTGTTATGGATCGATTAGAAGATCGTTGGAACCTTGATGATTAAGAAAATAAATAAAATCAAGTCACTCAACTGAGTGGCTTTTTCATAATGAGTAATAATAAATCACCATTCACTTTTAATATAAATCTAATGTTTTTCTAATCATTTTTTAATATTTGTTTATTTTAATAGCAATAGAAACATATTTGGAGGCGCTAAAATGATTAGTTATTTAGAAAAGATACTTAAAAATAAGAAAAAGATTACGATTGGAGTTTCTATAATAGCGTTATTGGCAGTAATTGGTGGCACATTTGTATCTTATACTATTAAGTCAAATATGAATTATACGAAGGATGATTGTAGAGAAATAGCACTAGAAATTGTTTCAGGAGAAGTAGTTAGAGAAGAAACTGAGATTGATTTTGAAAGAGCTGCAGTAGAGTATAAATTTACAATAAAAGATAATAATCATTTACTTAGAGAAGTTGAAGTTGATTCAAAATTAGGAGCAATAATAGATTTAGATTAATTGCCCTTTTTGAGAAACTAACCTAGAGAAAAGGAGATAAGTAATTTGAAGAAGAAAAATACACTTTTTTTAGTTTCACTACTCTCATTTTTATTCCTATTCCCTTTACAAAATCCAAAAGCTGCTGTTTTTTCAGATGTATCTCCAACCCATACATACTATGACGATATCATGTATTTGCTTGATAAGAATGTAATCGAAGAGGCGAATACTTTTGGTCTGTCAAAAATCGTTACACGTGAAGAAGTAGCTGTTATGATTGCCAAGGCTTTACAACTTGATAGTACACCCCGTGACACAATATTTGATGACGTTTCAAGTTCAAATAAAAATAGTGGCTATATTCAATCTGCTGTTGAAGCAGGTATTATTAAGGGTTATAGCGACGGGCAATTTAAACCAAATACTGAAGTTACACGTGGACATATGGCAACATTTATTGCACGTGCATTGGACTTACCAGCAGGTTCAAAAACTTTTAGTGATGTACCAAAAGGACACACTGCCTATGATGCAGTTGGCCAATTAGCTGCAGCTAATATTACTACAGGCTACTCCGATGGCACATTCAAACCGAGCAACAACTTAACACGTGCGCATATTTCTGCATTTCTAGCACGTGCTATTCGTTATCATGAAACAGGTGTAGCAATTCCCGTACCACCTCAGAATTCAACAACAGATTTATCCAATACAGCCGTTTCACTTTCGGATGCTGTAAATGTATTTCGTAATGTGCATGCAAGTGCACAAATTTACTCAGTTGAATTAAAACCTATTTTTAGGAAACTTTATTATAAGATTAAAGCTTTAGACCAATCACGTGAATATGAAATGCTTATAGATGCTAATACAAAACAAATCCTAAGTGATAAAAGCGAAGTAGAATACGATAGAGAAAGTATATTAAATTTCAACACAATTGTTGACCCTACAATCGCACTAAAAGTCGCTTCCAACCATTATCTAGTAGCCGGAATATCTCCTACCAGCTGGGAATTAGAGATGGATAAAGGCAAACAATTATATAAAATTAAATACGGAAAAAAATCACCTGAAATAGAATTAGAAGTAATCATTAATGCATCAACTGGTAAATTACTTTATGTAGATGTAGATGATTAAGTACAACGTAAGAAGCCCGCTTACCCCATTTTGATGGAGTAGCGGGCTTTTTTTCTTGAGCATACAAAAATAAGCCATCCTCATATTCATTTTTTACAAAGTAATAAATTTAGATTGACAGCACAAAACGACACTTTTATTATTATATAGACCGTTCGTTATAATTTGATGGAGGTAAGATCTATGTCTAGTAAAGAAACATCCCGTGAGAAAATCTTAGAAGCAGCTACCTTGCTATTTCATTTGAAGGGTTATCATGCTACGGCGTTAAGCGAAATACTTAAAGAGAGCGGTGCGCCTAAAGGCTCGTTATATTATCATTTCCCTAATGGTAAGGAGCAATTAGCGATTGAAGCGATTCATTTATCTGCAAAGACGATTTCAACGGCGATCAAAGAAAATCTAGCCACTTACGATGATCCAGTCGAAGCATTTCAATATCATATCGGAAGTATTGCTGAAAGATTTAAAGACATAGAACGGATCACACAATTTAAAAACGTCCCACTCGGATTACTCGCGATGGAAACTGTTTTTGTCAATGAGAATTTACGACAGGCATGTGAAGAAACCTTTACAATGTGGCAAAATCTTTATTACGATAAATTAAGAATGAGTGGCTATAGCGAAGATCGCGCTTGTTTAATTAGTGAAACAATTAGTGCCTTAATTGAAGGGGGCGTTACGCTATGTTTTACAAAAAAATCGAGTGAGCCATTACATCAAGTGAACAAGATGATCCCTTTGCTACTGTCTCAGTAAAAAGGGACTTTATTTATTGCAAAATTATATAGACCGGTCTAATTATTAGTTATGAAAGAAAGGAAGTAATTTATGTCTTCATCTCAAGTTGTGCCAGTACGAAGCCCTAAAGGCATGGCTTCTGTACTGATGTTTGCCGCATTTATCGGGCTATTTAGTGAGACGGCCTTGAATATGGCACTGACTAATATTATGTCAGATTTTAGCGTATCAGCAGCGACTGCCCAGTGGCTGACGACAGGCTATCTATTAACAATTGGTATTCTCGTACCTGTTTCATCCCTACTCATTCAATGGTTTACAACCAAACAACTAGTAGTTGCTTCGTTAACCTTCTCCATTATAGGAACCATTTTAGCTGCAGTAGCCCCTAGTTTTGCATTTTTACTAATTGGTCGTATCGTGCAAGCGATTGGAACGGGGATCATGTTACCATTAATGATGAATGTCATTTTACTCATTTTCCCGATCTATAAACGTGGAGCTGTCATGGGATTAATGGGGCTTGTTATTACAACAGCACCTGCAGTGGGTCCTGTTTTAGCTGGTCTTATTGTAGATTCGTTGAATTGGTCTTATATCTTCTGGATTAGTCTGATCTTTTATGTCGCTTTAGTAATTATCGGGCTTAAACAGATTGATAATGTATCAACGATTACAAAACCTGCTATTGATTTGCTTTCAATCGTGTTATCCACGCTTGGGTTTGGCGGTTTAATTTATAGTTTAAGTAACATTGCGGAGAAATCATTTGACTCTGTTTCAGTCTATGCGCCTTTTATTGTAGGTGTCGTTTCCATTATTTTATTTAGTATTCGTCAAATGAAAATGAAACAACCAATGATTAATCTGAGAGTGTTTAAATTCCCGATGTTTACGTTAGGTGCACTGTTATTATTCTGCGGTATGCTCCTCATATTGTCATCAGCTATTTTATTACCAATGTATCTAAAAATATCTTTACTATTTAGTGCAACAGCAGCTGGAATCATTCTTTTGCCAGGTAGTGCAATGAATGCTGTTTGTGCGCCTTTTGTAGGAAAGCTATTTGATAAATATGGAGCAAGAAAATTCTTGCCACTTGGTTATCTTTTAGCAGTTTTATCAAGCTTACTCTTTGTATTTACGATTTCAGTGGATACACCAGTTTGGCAAATTATTTTAGCACATGCCATCTTCTTCATCGGTATTGCTATGATTATTATGCCTGCCCAAACAAATGGATTAAACCAATTACCACGTGAATTATACGGTGATGGTTCTGCCGTTATGAGTACATTAAATCAAGTTGCTGGTGGGATCGGAACAGCATTGGCGATTACATTATTAATGAATGGCCAAGAATTATATATGGAAAAATTCCCAAATGCGACACCAGGCGAATTAATGGTGGCAGGAACAAAGTACGCATTCATCTTTATCGTTGGACTTTCAATCATCGGATTCATTTTATCGCTCTTTGTGAAGCGAGTGCATGTGGAAAAACATTAAATAGCTTTTTCAAAGTAAATTTACTATACGTTTCCCAAATGAAAGCTTGGGTGCACATAAAAATGCCACGAATGTTGTTAAACATTTCGTGGCTTTTCTAATGGAAATTATTCCATCAGTATTATGTTTGTCCGCCATATTTATATGTACTATTGTAAGTATTTTCTATAAAATGAAATAACAAATATTAAATAGGTCACAGTGGTAGATGCTATTATGTTGGAGGAAATATCTTGTTTAAAAATTTTCGTAAAGAATTCAGAGAAGAATGGAAAAATGCAACAGAGGATTTAGAAAAAGAAGCATTTAAAGTGTGGCAAGTAGATTATAAAGGGCATGTTATTCGAATTGTAAATGCCATAAATGAAGAATTTCTTTATATAAATAATGAAGTAGTAGATAAAAAAAGTAGAGATAATATATTCAAACAAATCACCCCTTATATCAAGTTAAAGGGTGAAATTAAAGAAGCTGATGGTACTGTATCTAAAGTGAATATAAAAATCGGCGGATTCATAACTTTAAATATTGTTGTTAAAGTAAACAATACAATACTTCTTAGTGAAAAGCACAAAATTTCTATTAAATAACTTCACCTTTAATAGTTAACAAGTAATTGAGACCAACATCTGGCTCATACGCGGTTATTTTGACAAAAGCAACAAAATTCTTTAATTAAATTATCCTATTTGGATGACAATAAAACAAATAGGATATATTTATTTCGCCCTCTTCCCTACTATGGTGAGGGCGATTTTTGTGTTTTTTTTGTACACATCACTTCTTTCCCTTATTTAGGGTACTCCTTGTCATTAAGGACATTTATTAGCCTACGATTGATCACCTTTAATAATTCTATATACTTTTGAAAATCTTCAGCAGTAAATTGACCGAGATTCTCCAGATGTTTTCCATACTCTTCTTGATCTAATTTTTGATGATAGTCATAAACTAATTT
>DEQI01000260.1:1483-4009 GCA_002360295.1 Planococcaceae bacterium UBA3370 | reverse complement strand
AGAACTTCCGGCAAGCTGAACTAATGGGAACTCTTTTTCTAATTCCTGTCGCACGCTTTGTAAACGGCTTACATGTCCGACTGTATACTGTGGCATCGATTGTTTCCACCGCGTAACAACTGTAAATAACGGTGCCTCATGCAGTCCTAATGCACGTTCTAAATCTTGCCGTACTATTTTTTCTATTTCGGTATCTGATAATTCAACAATTGCTTCATCACCAACTCGACCAATATAAACACGCAGTAAATCATAGCCTTTTGGCGCAACATTATTCCACTTATGGTTGCTTAATGTACAAGAAGTGATAGAAAAATCACTATTTCTTGATACGAAAAAATTCATTGCATCTTTATATTTTTCGATGTAACCTTCCTCAAACGCCATTGTTACAGTTGCGATCGTAGCAAAGCTCATATTTGATACGTTTTGCATTACATCAATAGCTTTAAAAACACTCTTTGTTGTATTAAAAGGTGTTGTCATAATAATTGCGTCCGCTTGAATTGGTTCAATATTATTTAACTGAATACGCATCGTATCATCTGGTAGCTTTTCAATCGATTCCACCTTTACACCTTTTAAAATTTTACTTGGTGTAAGCTGTTCCTCTAATACTTCTACTAGTGTTTCAAGTCCATTGCGGAAAGTTTCATAAAAAGCAGGTTCCCCATCATCACTAGAATACATGCCAATTTCTGATTTTTTCAAACCTAGCAATAAGCTCCGATGTTCTTTCCCTAATTGAAAAATCTGTGGAAACATGGATTGAATGCTTAAATGGTCAATATCACCAGCAAAAGTCCCTGCAAGTAAAGGCTCCACTAAATTTTCAACCACTTCTTTACCAAAACGTCTTCTAAAAAAGTCTCCAATTGGCTCATCATCGTGCGCAAGTGACTTCGGTAATACTAAGTCACCTGCAGCACGAATTTTACCACTTAATGAAATAAGTCCTGTTGTAAGGAATGAGGATACTTCCGGTGACCCTCCAAATAATAAATTACTAGGAATTGGATACAAATCACCGCCGACTGCTACGTATGTTTGACCAATATTATGGTGAACCATTTCGTGCTGAATACCAAGATCGCTTGCTAAATTGCGGACGCTACCACTTTGATCAAAAAACGACTCAGGACCGCGCTCTATAATAAAGCCGTCCTTGCGTAGTGTTTGGATTTTACCACCGAGCCGTAATGACGCTTCAATTAATACAACATCTATTGGTAAATTATTTATTTTTGCTTTTTGTTGTAAATAGAAAGCAGCCGTTAGCCCTGTAATGCCCCCACCGACAACTACTACCTTGCGTCTTTTTAAAGTCAACCTCATCACTCACTTGTTACATTATTTCTCTAATACTTTATTAATTGCATCAATCATTGCATCGATAAATAATGGATGCGTATTAGGCATTGTCGGACGATAGTAGCTTGCACCGATGTCATCACAAACAACTTTACATTCAATATCATTATCATAAAGAACTTCTAAATGTTCTGTTACAAAACCAACAGGTGTATAAATAAATGCTTTATATCCTTTTTGCTCATATAATTCTCTCGTTAAATCTTGGACATCTGGTCCTAACCATGGCTCAGGCGTTTGTCCTGCTGATTGCCAACCCACTTCTACATTAGTGATATCAGATGCTTCCTCAATTAAACGAGCTGTTTCGATTAATTGTTCCTCATACGGATCACCAGCTAATTTTATTTTCTCCGGTAATGAATGATTTGAAACAATTAAACAACAATTTGTACGCTCCTCTTCAGTCATTTTAGCTAATTCGCCATTTACTGCTTGCTTCCAGAACTCGATAAATTTCGGTTCATCATACCAGGCTTCTACAGAAGTAATATGTAATGTGCTTCCTAGTTTTTCAGCGGCTTCTTTAGCACGACCATTATATGACTTGATGGAGAACGTTGAGAAATGTGGTGCAAGAACGATAGAAACGGCTTCTGTAATGCCTTCTTTCACCATCGCTTCCACGGCATCCTCTATAAAAGGTTCAATATGTTTTAAACCAATAAATAGTTTATATTCTACTTCATCTTGTACTTCATTTAACCGTGTACAAAGAGCTTCGCCTTGTGCAATCGTCATTTTTGCAAGTGGCGAAATACCACCAATTGCACGGTAACGCTCTGTTAAATCCTCAATATGCTCTTGGGATGGCTTACGACCATGTCGGATATGTGTGTAATAGCGCTCAATATCGTCTTCATTATAGGGTGTTCCGTATGCCATGACTAGCAAACCACGTACTTGTTTCATATATTTCACCTCTAGAAAATTTTAAACATCATTTTTAACAATAATTTTGAACATTCTGTGTCATTACACACGTTTTGCGATTTGTTCACGACTATAATCATGGATAAATGCTGTTAAACGTTGTAATACTGCTGGATCTACTTCTGGGAAAACGCCATGACCCAAGTTAAAAATATGTCCTGGTGTTTCTAAACCTTGCTCAATAATATCTTTCGTACGCGCTTCTAGCACTGACCAATCTGC
>DEQI01000260.1:0-1357 GCA_002360295.1 Planococcaceae bacterium UBA3370 | reverse complement strand
GCTCCAACCCCAAATTGGATAACTGGTACATTCAGTTTTTGTAGTTCACCGAAAATTTGCGTCATAACTGGTTTAATAAACACACGGTAATCTTCAACATTCAATGCACCAACCCAAGAATCAAAAATTTGGACCGCTTTTGCGCCAGCGCCGACTTGTGCTTTTATATCAGCAATAATCATATTAGCTAGTTTGTCCATTAAAGCAAACCAAGCTTTTGGCTGTGATACCATAAATGATTTTGTTTTTGCATAGTTACGTGAAGGACCGCCCTCAATCATATAGCTCGCTAACGTAAATGGTGCACCACCAAATCCAATTAGCGGAACATTGAGCTGTTCTTCTGTTAATATTTTAATTGTTTCTAATACATATGGAGTATGTTCCATTGCATCAAATTCACCAAGTTTGTCTACATCAGCTGCAGAACGGATTGGATTTGAAATAACCGGTCCTACCCCTGCTTTAATTTTGACATCAACACCAATCCCTGGTAAAGGTGTAACGATATCTTTATAAAGTATTGCTGCGTCGACATTATATTGTTCAACAGGAAGACGTGTAACATACGCGCACAGTTCAGGTTGCATCGTAATTTCTTCAAGTGAATATTTCTCTTTTATTTCACGATATTCAGGCTGTGAACGACCTGCTTGTCTCATATACCACACTGGTGTATATTCTGTGCGTTCCCCTTTTGCTGCTCGAAGCAACGTATCATTAACAGTTCTCATTTCAACACATAACCTACCCTTCGAATGATGATGTTACCTTTTTCATGTTTCACTAATATCCGCTCTCACTATAAACTGTCCGTTCTCTATTGTATACGTATCTTCAGCAAATGTCATAAATTTGTTCTTTGTGAGGGGTTCTTTTTGACAATGAGTTAGAACTATTTTTTAATGAAATGAAGAAACAAATGTGAACTTACAATGGAGGCGTTAAAGATGTTTATTTATTTTACTTCTGGTACTGCAGATTTCATGGAGAATATCCGAAAAAAAAATGCTTCAGAAAAAATGTTTATCCTACACGGTGAAGGAAATACAGTCCTTGTACATGAAAGTGAAAAAAAATCTGTCTTTGCAACTCCTCGAAAATATGAAGTGCTGGATTCTGTTGGTGATCTACAGCAAAAAGGCTACTTTGTCTTGAACAATATTCCTGTGTCAGATGAAGGTCGGCCTATATTTGAAAATCGTTTTTTAAATCGAGCGGGCGCTATAGAAAAAGAACCAGGCTTTATCTCTTTCCGTTTATTACGCCCACTTGATTCAGACACGTATATTGTCATGACACAATGGGCAGGCCCTGCATCATTCGAAGCCTGGAAAAATTCACAAGCATTTAAACA
>DEQI01000002.1 GCA_002360295.1 Planococcaceae bacterium UBA3370 | reverse complement strand
AAAACGAAAAGGAATGAACGTTTTTTAAAATCTTTTGTAAAAGGTGACTACTATCAGAATTTGATCGTTGAAACCGATCGTGTCAGAAGTGCAGGTCTTACTTTTCCTAATGATTTTTATTTTCTGGCTGAGCGTAAAATTTTCAACTATGCCAGTGTTTTTATCATGCTTATCGAGTATGTCGAGGGCGTAGAGCTCAATGATATGCCGATTATTCCAGAAAATGTTAAAGCAGAAATTAAGGCTTCAATGGAAAAATTGCATGCCTTAAATATGCTATCGGGCGACCCACACCGGGGTAACTTTATCGTTAGTAAAGATGGTGTCAGGATAATTGACCTATCCGGTAAAAGCTGTACGGCAGAGCGTAAAGCTCGTGATCGTCTGGCCATGGAACGTCACCTGGGTATTGCCAACGAAATAAAAGATTATGGCTACTATTCAGTAATCTACAGAACCAAACTACGCAAATTTATTAAAAAATTAAAAGGCAAAGCGTAAACCACACAGTCAAAACGGAACCAACATGGATTTATTAGCTGAGAGTATTACTGAAGTCGCTGTCTCTGGGGAAATTGCTAACACCGATCGTGTGTTAAATATCGCTTACGGTATTGACCGTAACTTTTTATTTGGTGCGGCAGTATCTATGCAATCAGTTGTTATGCATAACCCGGACCTTGCGGTTAAGTTTCATCTCTTTACCGACTACATTGATGAAGATTATCTACAACGTGTTAATGCTTTTACCAGCAAAAATGCTAACGTTGAAGTAAGAATTTATAAAGTCTCCAATGCCTTTATTGATATCTTCCCCAGCCTGAAACAGTGGTCTTATGCAACATTCTTCCGTTTAGTTGCGTTCCAGTATTTGAGTGAAACTATTGAAAATCTGTTATATATCGATGCTGATGTCATCTGTAAAGGCTCATTAGCTGGATTGCTTGATATTAATTTTGATGGGGATAAGTTCGCAGCTGTTATTAAAGATGTGCCTTTTATGCAGGAAAAACCAGCGAAGCGTCTGGCTATAGAGGGACTTCCAGGGAATTATTTCAACGCCGGTGTAGTATATCTGCAGCTTGAAGCATGGGCGAAAAATGATTTTATGAATAAAGCCATTGCTATGCTGGCAAGTGACCCGCAGCACACGAAGTATAAATGCCTTGATCAGGATATTTTAAATATTCTGTTCTTTGGTCATTGTATTTTTATTAGCGGCGATTATGATTGCTTTTATGGCATTGACTATGAGTTAAAAAATAAAAGCGATGAAGATTATAAAAAGACCATTACCGATGATACTAAGCTGATTCATTATGTTGGCGTAACGAAGCCCTGGAACGACTGGACGAATTATCCCTGCCAGAAGTATTTTAATGAGGCTTATCAGGCTTCTTGCTGGAATGATGTGGCGTTTATTCCAGCCACGAATGAAAAGCAGTATCAAGTGAAATCCAGACATTTGAAAAGAAATGGTAATATTGCATCTTCATTTTACTATTTCATGCTCTATTATAGTAAGAAAATAGCGCGTAAGCATTTTCCCAAATAATTATTAAGATTAATCATCCAGAGATTTTTTAATGAACTTGCCCATTTATATTGTCTCACTTAAAAGAGATATTGAGCGAAGAAATAAAATAAATGATGTTTTTCATCGATTAAATATTAATTTTGATTTTTTTGATGCCATAGATGCTAAAGACCCTCAAAATAAAGAAATCATTGATAAAATGAGATTAAGTGGTGTCGGCGCAGAAATGACTGATGGAGAAATTGCTTGTACATTAAGTCATCAACTTATATATCAGGATATGATAGATAAAAATATAGAATGGGCAGTCATTCTCGAGGATGATGTTATCGTCAATGAGAAATTTAAAAAATTTCTGCAATATTTTAATCTTTCTGAAAAAGACAAGTTAAAACATAATAATTTGTATTTGCTTGGAGGACAGAAAGGATTACATGATTATCCGGTATTGGGGCAAAGCCTTTTTAGTAAAGTTAAGGTAAGTACTTGTACTTTTCGGCGTGTTAATTTCAATAAAAATAAAATTCGGCGTACATGTTCATATTTGATGAATAAAGATATGGCACAAAAGTTGCTCAAATTGACAAAGGATTATGGCACCTATCGAGCTGATAGCTGGAAGTTAATGCATCAACATAATATTATAAAAGAGTTTTATTTAGACGAAATAATATTACATCCTATTTTAAATGAGTTTAATAGTCATCTTGAAAGTGAAAGACTATTAACATCGGAAAAAAAACAACCTAGAACAAGGCTTCAGAAAAGAATGAAGTTTATACGCTCCTGGATAAAGGTGGCTTTTTTTTCTCTTTTGAAATGAGATTGTTAATTTCAATTTGTTGTGAGATATTAACGTGGAACTAAAAATTGAGCAATTTCGAAATAATAGCTGTAATTTTATTTTTTTATTGTATTTAATCGGTTTGTTGTTTGTGCCAATTGATCTTAATATCACCACTAAAATAATTAATGCGACAGGTGCATTTTCTCTTTTCTTATTAATTGTAAATAAAAAGCATAATTATAATAAAAATGTCATTATATTAATTCTTGGTTTACTTCTTTTAGGTGCAATGAACCTGATATGGTATGAATTTTATAAAACAGAAGATGTAGTATATAGAAATGCTTATCGAGGCTACCTTGAGTCTGGAAAACTATTAGTATTTAGCTCGTTGACATTTTTATTACTAAGTAAAAATAAATTCAGGCAAAATGAAAAACTACATTTTATTTCAGCTATCTTAGTTCAAATAATCATGCTATGTAGAGCATATTATCAAGGGATATATTTGCATGCAGACCGCATTCCCCTCTCCGCAATGAATGGGAATATTGGTCAGATGGGGGCAGCGACTATTGCGGCTTATGTGATTACATTCACTACTTTATATTCTTCAATTGTATTCATCAAAATGCAATCGAAATATAAATGGTTTCTATTTTATGCCAACTTTGCTTTAAGCTTTGCAGCAGTGATGATGACAGGAACGCGTGCGGCAATTTTTACATTCCCACTTATGATTATGGTCATATTATTTCTTCAGCATCGTGATCAAAAAGTGTTTTTATTTAAAGGATTGAGTGGTGTTTTTATATTGCTACTTGCTTGTGGTTTGATATTTAATAAGGAAATTGAGAGGCGAATTAATTCATTAAAAGCTGATGTTATTTCATATGCTACAAAAAATAACAGTCAATCCTCGGTCGGAGCACGTTTTGCAATGGTTAACGCAGGAATTAAAGGAAGTCCTGATGGTTTTAATTGGCAATCTCTTGAGCAGCGTGCTGAAAAGATAAAAGCATTAAGTGCAGACAATAATATTTATAGTGGAGCTTTATTATTCCTTGATGTACATATGCATAA
>DEQI01000355.1:822-2714 GCA_002360295.1 Planococcaceae bacterium UBA3370 | reverse complement strand
AAAAAAGATGATATGTTTCACGTGAAACTATCATCTTTTTATTTATTCTTCTAATAACCAATCGATCAAATATTTTACAGCTATACCATCAACCGTTCCTTCATCAAACTGTGACAATGATAATACTGTCTTTTGATATCCATCAGGAATATAGCGTAAATTATCAGTTTCACGCGTACTCCCTTCTGGTAAATGTTCTGTTACCTGATAATACTTAATTTCATTACCTTTGCGGGCAACAAAATCGATCTCCTTACCAGAATAATCGCCTACGTCAACATTGTAGCCTCTGCGAAGAAGTTCAATAAAGACAATGTTCTCAATCTGATGACCTAAATTATCACGATAATTTTTATTAAGCCTAGTGTTTCTCAAACCTGTATCTGCAACATAATATTTGCCTAAAGTAGACAGTAATTTTTTACCACGAATGCTATACTTTTTAGCCTCATAGAAAAGATATGATTGTTGCAACAAATTCAAATAAGAAATAACAGTTGAAGTCGTTGTTTTAAATCCATTGCTTCTTAAGGTGTTAGAAATATTAGTTGCGGAAATCGGACTACCGATCTCACCCATTAAATATTCAATAATTGCAACAATTGCCTTGTCATCTCGAGTATTCGAGCGAAGAGCTATATCACGTAAAACAACAGAGTCAAAAATTCCTCGTTTAAGTGCTGTCTTTAGGTCCTCATTCGGAGCAATATCAACTGCTGGGAATCCTCCATCAACAATATAATCAGTAAACAATTTATATGCGGTTTGCGGTGTGCCCTTTTTATAATCGTAATATTCTTTAAATGATAATGGATAAACCTTTAGTTCAACATATCTACCAGACAGTAATGTTGCCATTTCACCAGATAACAAGTAAGAATTGGATCCAGTAATATAAATGTCAGCATCCATGTCTACTCGAAAACTATTGATTGCCTTTTCCCAGTTCTGTACATTTTGAATTTCATCAAAGAAGAGGTAATTCTTTTTTTCTTTATTTTCATGATCATGCACATACTTATATAGATCCATCTCATTTCTTATATCGTTGAAGGCCAAATCTTCAAAATTAATATGAATTATTTGATCATCATGTATGCCTTCATCTTTAAGCTGATCAATGAACATATTCATTAAAAATGTTTTTCCCGATCGACGAATTCCCGTAATGACCTTAATTGCATCATTATCCTTGAATTCATTCAGGAACTTCATATATTTATCACGTTTTATTATCATAGTAATATCTTCCATAAAAAATATTTTCGTAAATTTCGTCTAATATCTTCTATAAAAGATATTATCATAAAAATGACAATGAAATCTTTTATAAAAGATTTCATTACAAAAATCACTAAAATATCTTTTACAAAAGGCAAAATGGTAAAATTAGTAATAATATCTTCTATAAAATACAAAAAAGGAGTGATCCTAATGTCTGATTTTTCAAAAGAATCTATTCAACGTGCAAAAGATGAAGTAAAGTTACAAAAATTAATATCAAATATACCCGTAGAAAAATTAGATACACCTCAAAAAATAGAGAAATGGTTAAAAGAAGATTACTAAAAAGACTCTTTGAAAATGCCTACAGCATTAACAAAGAGCCTTTTATTTATTTTTTATTCAATTGACGATTAAACAGATAAATACAAATCATCATAAAAATACTTACTGGAATATACACTGCTGAAACAAAAGCAATGTTTGAATTTCCCGTATTTGAGCTTGCCACCTGAGGAGAACAATCCTGCAAGAAGTGCACAATTATACCGAATATTATTCCATTTGAAAGAATACGCAAATAGCTGAGTATAAAGCCAAGTGCCATTGCCAAAATTATTTGTCCAATTGTGGAAACGAGTGGCTGATGGAATAAATTAATCAAATGA
>DEQI01000355.1:0-765 GCA_002360295.1 Planococcaceae bacterium UBA3370 | reverse complement strand
AAAAATGTTGAACAAAATGCCTCTAAACAAGAATTCTTCACAAATTGCAGCAGATAAGGCAATCAATGCAATAGATACAATTTTATGTCCTGGTAATTTAAAAACCATGCTATGGGTGAAGATATTCATTACTACCATTAATCCCAGAAGCACAAAGTAAACAGCCGTCAGAACTTTAACAGCCCTATGTGTTTTTACTCGTTTATCAAATACCTTAGTTGTGAGTCCAAAATGCAATGCAGCCATTGTAAAAACAATTAAGTAAATAGCTACAAATACATCCTTCAGTACCCTATTTCCAATAAGATATTTGGTCACAAATGGATAAGCTTGATAGCAGATTTGCAAAATAATTTCGAGCCAGATCATTTTAACTAAAGCAGTTTTAGTCTGCTTTTGATCATTAAAATCAATTTGATCGGCCAAGGCTAAATAGTTGTCGTTTTTCATATCTTCTCTCTTTTTGTTTTTCTTTCTCCAATTAAATCCAAATCATTGTATCAAAAAAGAATTTGCATCATAGCAGATCCTTCATTTTTTATTTTTCTAACTTTAAATCATACCTGTCAGTAATCCCGTAATGTACAAGAACACACAGCAGACTACCAAGTACAAACTGCCCCATTTGACAGTTTCCTTCAAGATTTCACCTTCATCACCTTCGAGGTGAATTGCACCGGTCGCTACCGCAATGTTCTGTGGTGAAAGCATTCCTGCTGTCGCACCAGTCATATTTGAAGCAACAACCCAGTACTTGCTTACGCC